>NZ_JAGGQS010000040.1:0-6353 GCF_018613175.1 Bacillus sp. ISL-47
AGGTTAAACTGTAACTGAGTCATTATATTCCTCTTTTCATTGGTTTTCGTGGTTGAAAACAGTGTTGCCAAGAGTGAATAAAATGACTCTTTTTTTTACACAATTATATGGACTTTATCTTCTTTTTGTCCGATAATTCCTCGCATCTGCACTATCGGCCGTTAAACACCCATCCTGCTCTAAATTACTGCTTCGGCACCTCGATCATGACGGCATCGCCCTGTCCGCCGCCGCTGCAGATGGCTGCAATGCCGATTCCGCCGCCCCTGCGCTTTAATTCATGCATTAAGGTTAAAATAATTCTCGCTCCGCTTGCGCCGATTGGATGTCCCAATGCGACTGCTCCACCGTTCACGTTCACTTTTTCTTCATCCAGGTTCGCAATTTTTCCGCTCGTTAAGGCAACTGCTGCGAACGCTTCATTAATTTCAAAAAGGTCCACTTCTTCAAGCGTTTTTCCTGTCTTTTTCAAAAGCTCATTTATAACAAGTCCCGGAGTCTGCGGGAAGTCCTTTGCTTCAACCGCGATAGCTGTATGGCCGAGGATATAGGCTTTCGGTTTTTTGCCTTCGCGTTCTGCTCGATCTTCGCTCATGAGCACCAATGCTGCTGCACCATCGTTAACTCCTGGCGCATTGCCAGCCGTAATCGTTCCGTCCGAATTGAACACCGAACCAAGCTTACCAAGCTTTTCTAATGAAGTATCTTTACGAGGCGATTCATCCTTAGCGACAACGACAGGTTCACCTTTTCGCTGCGGAACCTCTACAGGGACAATTTCCTCTGCCAATTTGCCGGATTCAATGGCTGCAATCGCTCGTTCATGGCTTCTCAATGCCCATTTGTCCTGCTCTTCACGGCTGATTTCAAATTCTTTTGCTGTTGAATTTCCGTACGTTCCCATATGGACTCCTGTGAAGCTGCAGCTCAATCCATCATGAACCATTAAATCCTTAACTGTTGAATCACCCATGCGCAAGCCCCAGCGCGCTTTCGGCAATATGTAAGGAGCATTGCTCATTGACTCCATGCCGCCAGCCACAATCACTTCCTCGTCCCCTGCCCGGATAATCTGGTCGCCCAACGTCACGCTGCGCATTCCGGAAGCACAAACTTTATTGATTGTTTCGGTTTTTACCTCCCATGGCAAACCTGCTTTTCTCGCAGCCTGGCGTGAAGGGATTTGTCCCTGTCCGCCTTGAAGAACGGTTCCAAGAATCACTTCGTCTACTTCTTCAGGTTTTACACCGGCACGGTCCAATGCTTCTTTCACTGCAAAACCGCCAAGATCAGAAGCTGAAAAGCTGCTAAGCCCTCCGGCAAATTTTCCAAAAGGTGTTCTTGCTCCGCTAAGAATTACGGTTTTCCCCATAAAGAATCGCTCCTTTGTACTATTAATTTAAAATGTTCAAAAAATTATTTAGAAAAAATATTGAATCTTTGCAGTTGGTCTTGTTGAAGTTAAATGTATGTGGAGGTACTAAGGGTTGACTGAACGCTCGCTCGAAAAGACGGCGCGCAAAAAGAGATAATCGAGATCTCTAGCCAACTTAAAATTGTAAGCGCTTTACTCTTTTCTATTTTACTAGAAAAATAGCAGAAATTGAAACACTTTACACAAAATTCATAAAAATCATTCTCCTGTCACATACATATATGCTTAATAGTGACTTAAAATGCTTTAAACGATTTCGTTTTAGTGCTTCAATTTCTACTAAAATTATTTATCTTATGAAGCTAAATTCTGTTTTTCACCCAAAATAGACTTTTCAAGAATTTCAGCAACATCGTACGTGTGAATTTGTTCTTCCACTTCTTTTGCCTTTGTTCCATCAGATAGCATGGTTAAGCAGTAAGGACAGCCCGAGCTGATCACGGACGGGTTAACCGCCAGCGCCTGCTCTGTACGTGATACATTGATGCGGTGGCCAGTTTCTTCTTCCATCCACATCAAGCCGCCGCCCGCTCCACAGCACATGCCGGTTTCGCGGTTTCTTTCCATTTCCACAAGCTTAACGCCTGGAATAGACTTAAGGATTTCACGCGGAGGATCGTACACCTCGTTGTATCGTCCAAGATAGCAAGAGTCATGGAATGTGATTGTTTCATTCACTGCATATTGCGGCTTCAGTTTGCCTTCTTCTACAAGCTTGGCAAGAACCTCAGTATGGTGATAGACCTCTGCCTCCAACCCAAAATCCGGATACTCATTTTTGAAAATGTTGTAGGCATGAGGGTCGATTGTAACGATTTTCTTCACTTCATTTTTTTCAAATTCTTCAATATTCTTAGTCGCAAGCTCCTGGAATAAGAATTCGTTACCAAGACGTCTTGGCGTGTCACCTGAGTTCTTTTCCTTGTTTCCAAGAATAGCAAACTTAACGCCTGCCTCATTTAACAGCTTGGCAAAGGATAGAGCAATCTTTTGGCTGCGGTTATCGTAAGATCCCATTGAGCCAACCCAGAATAAGTATTCGAACTCTTCTCCAGCCTTCTTCATTTCCTTCACTGTTGGCACATGCACGTCCTCGCGTGCCTCTCTCCAGTCTTCGCGCTCCTTGCGGTTCAGTCCCCAAGGATTGCCCTGGCGTTCGATATTCGTCATGGCGCGCTGTGCATCAGCGTCCATTTTCCCTTCTGTTAAAACAAGGTAACGGCGCAGGTCAATAATTTTATCCACATGCTCATTCATAACCGGACATTGATCTTCACAGTTGCGGCAGGTTGTACATGCCCAGATTTCCTCTTCTGTGATGACTTCGCCGATCAGGCTTGGGCTGTATGCAAGGCCAGCCGCCGCTTCTTCAGCGCCTTGGCCTGCAGCTGCAAGCGCAATCTGATTGCCTTTCGTGTTTGAAAAAGCAAAAGTTGGCACCCAAGGCTGCTTGGATGTTACAGCAGCACCGTGGTTTGTTAAATGGTCACGCAATTTAATAATCAAATCCATTGGCGAAAGCATTTTACCAGTACCTGTAGCCGGACACATATTTGTACAGCGCCCGCATTCCACACATGCATAGAAATCAATCATTTGATGCTGTGTAAAATCTTCAATCTTCCCGACACCAAAGCTTTCCTGTGATTCATCTTCAAAATCGATTGCTTTTAATTTTCCCGGGTTATCCATACGGTTGAAATAAACATTGGCCGGTCCGGCGATTAAGTGAGCGTGCTTGGATTGCGGCACGTACACAAGGAAAGCTAATAGGAACAGCAAATGGATCCACCAGGAGATATAGAATACAACAATCGCTCCGGTCTCACCCATCCATGAAAATGCTCCTGCAATGAGAGACGCGACAGGCTCAGACCAAGTTCCTTCATGGCCATGCCAGATCATGCTCATCCCATTTCCAAGGAGAACAGAGAGCATTAACCCTCCGATAAAAATAAGTACGAGACCTGCTTTGAATCCTCTTTTTAAGCGAACAAGCTTTTCAACATAACGCCGGTAAAAAGCCCAGATCACTGCAACAAGGATCATCAAGGTCACAATTTCCTGGAAGAACGTGAAGCCAGGATACAAAGGTCCCAGCGGCAAATGTGCACCAGGCTTAATTCCCTTGATAATAAAATCAATGGCACCAAATTGGACAAGAAGAAATCCGTAGAAAAACATGACGTGCATAATTCCGCTTTTCTTATCCTTTAAGAGCTTCTTCTGTCCAAACACATTGACCCAGATTTTTTCAAGGCGCTCTTTTACTTTGCCGTCAAATTCGACCTTTTTGCCCAGCTTGATATATTCAATCCGTGTCTTGACAACATAGACAAACAGGCTGACAGCGTAAGCGGTTACAAGAAGGAATGCAATTAAGTTAATCCATAATAGACCGTTCATTGGGCATAGTGCTCCTTTCGTAAATGATTCCAGCAACTTTTGTGCAAATTCATTCTCCTTAGAAAATTTAAAATACAGTAAAATTTTCTGAATTTATCTCTTACTCCCATTATATTATGAATGAGCATTCAGTCAACCACTTTTTCGATAAACTTGTTCGAAAAGTTTAATTATTTTGTTATCCACATGTAGATAACTTCTCTTCGTTTTGGAAAAAGTCCTGCAATAAACGAAAGATTCCATGATAGAAATGAAGACGAAGGAAATACTAACAGGAAATCTTGTTGAGAGGAAGATGGCGTTTTGACAGTCTGGGATATCATCATGGTCATTTTACTCGTCCTCTTTTTATGGATGTATATCGATTTTACATGGGGCCGTAAAAATCATTTAAAAAAACTTGAGCGAACAAATTGTCCAATCCGCCAGAGCGATATGGAGATGTTTGCAGACGGGCCTGCTTTATTTAAAGACTTATTTTCTGAAATAAGAAACGCCCAAAAGCATATCCATATTTTATTTTATATTGTGAAGGATGATAAAATCAGTGAGGAGTTTTTAACTATTCTAAAGGGTAAAGCAAAGGAAGGGGTTGAAGTCCGCCTCCTTCTCGATTGGGCCGGCAGCTTTCCCGTTAAGAGAAAAACCGTTAAAGATCTCAAAAGCAGCGGAATAAAATTTTCCTTCGCACATGTTCCCAAGCTGCCTTTTCTTTTCTATTCGTTTCAAGCCAGAAACCACAGGAAGATTACCGTTATTGACGGAAAGATCGGGTATAGCGGTGGTTTTAATATCGGGAAAGAATACATTAATAAAGATCCAAAGCTGACACCCTGGCGCGATTACCATTTGAAACTCCAAGGCGAAGGTGTTCACGATCTGCAAAGAGAATTTCTTGCAGATTGGTACAAAGCAACAAAGACAGACCTGCTGGCAAACAGCATCTATTTTCCTGAACTCCATTCGGGCAAATATAAACATCAGCTGGCTGCCTATAAAGGGGCCTTTTTGGAAGAAAGCTTTTCCTCTATAATCCGTCATGCAAAGCAATCGATTACAATTGGCACGCCTTATTTTATTCCCAGTAAAAGACTCTTCCAGGATTTAAGCCATGCATTGGAACGAGGCGTCACTGTTAAAATTCTTGTACCCTGCATGACGGATCATGTCCTTGTAAAAGAAGCCTCTTATCTTTATTTAAGAAAGCTGCTAAAGCAAGGTGCATATGTTTATGAATACTTAAACGGTTTTTATCATGCCAAGGCAATCATCATCGATAATGAAATCACAGATGTCGGAACAGCCAATTTTGATAAACGGAGCCTGTTTTTAAACTATGAAATCAATTGCTTTATTTATGACAAGGAATTCATCCAAAAGGTCCAAGCAGTTTTAGATAAGGACATTCAAAATGCGAAAAGATTAACGTTAAAAGAATTAAACCGCCTGGATCCTTTTCGGACATTTAAGGAGATGCTTGCCCGCACGGTGGCCAGTTTCCTCTAAGGGGATCCGGGGAAAAGAAGGTGCATCAAAATGAAGATTCGCTTAGGATATGTTTCCCACGCCATTAGCTTGTGGGAAGCTTCCCCTGCCAGAACTTTAACCTTTACCCGCTATCAGCAAATGCCCTCTGAAGAAAGGCTGGAAAAACTAAAAACAGTCACAGCTCAAAATCTGCAGAATACGTTAAGGATGCTGCATTACAATATTGCACACGAAATTCAATTGTATAGGCTCTCCAGTTCCATCGTCCCCCTTGCCACCCATCCTGAAGTATTATGGGATTTTGTTACACCTTTTAAGGAAAAGTGGCTGGAGCTTGGCGAGGTTATTAAAAAACATAAACTGCGGGTCAGCTTCCACCCTAACCAGTTCACCCTGTTTACATCACCCCGGGAGGAAGTAACAAAGAACGCCGTCAAAGATATGGAGTATCATTACAGAATGTTTGAAGCCATGGGTGTGGAAAAAGAAAGCATCATCAATATCCATATCGGCGGTGCATATGGAGATAAGCTGGCAACCATTGATCGTTTTCATGAAAATCTAAAGATGCTGCCTTCCCATATTAAAGTAGCAATGACGCTGGAGAACGATGATAAAACCTATAACACGGATGAAACGCTGTTGGCCTGCCAGCAGGAACATATTCCACTTATGTTTGATTATCATCACCATATGGCCAATCCCGGAGACCAGCCTTTGGAAGAACTCCTCCCGGAAATTTTTCAGACATGGGAAAAAACCAGCTTGAAGCCGAAAATCCATATTTCATCACCAAAATCCGAAAAAGCTTTCCGGTCGCACGCCGACTATGTAGATCTTGACTTTATCAGGCCGCTTCTCGATTTGCTGAGAACCTTTGACCGGGACATCGACTTTATGATTGAAGCAAAGGCAAAGGACAAAGCAGCCCTTAAGCTGACAGAAGAAATCAGCAGCATTCGCGGCGTAAAAAGGATTGGCGGCGCGGAGATTGAATGGAAATAACAAAGAGGCTGGGACAAAA
>NZ_JAGGQS010000041.1:0-56228 GCF_018613175.1 Bacillus sp. ISL-47
TGCCGGGCGCACATGAAAAAACCGGCTGAGGAACCAGCCGGTTTTCATATAAAAAAGACGGAAAGGAGAGCGATACGTTTCTATGTGATTACCTTATCATTTTCCGATGCTTCTCATAAGTCAAAATGATGTGTTTTTCGTATATCCTTCGCTTTTTCTAAAATATTAGAAACCCCTTCCCGTTTTTATTATTGGCTGCCGTTCTTCTGGAGAACCTTCAATCCTGTGCCCATATCCGATGCCAGCACATAATTCCGATCTACAAAAACTCCCCAAATGTTTGATCTGCTTGGGATATAGACTCCTATTTCTTCCGGGTTAGATGGATCAGTAATGTCAACTGTTCTAACCCCACCGGAATAATGAGATAAATAAAGGGTATTCCCCTGTACCTTTGGATCATGGACTGTAGCCCCGCCTGGAATCGTTTCCGTAAAATCAGTTCTGAATGTGCTTAAAAGCTTTGGATTTGCTTTATCTTTAATATCGTAAATCATCGTATAACCATATGCTGACTCAAAGCCTTCCCTTTTTGGCCCGAAAACTTCTCTGGTCTCAACTAACACTGTGCCCCCTTTTGCCAAATCCATGGAATGTGCCGCGCCTTGTACATCATTGGCAAAATCCGTTCTTCCCAGATAGACCGGATTTTTGGCATCACTGATGTCAAGCATAATCGTTCCTAAATCCCAATAAGAGAGGAAAGCTGTTTTACCAGTTCCATCTGTTTTCACACTATGGGCAAATGCAGTTCTCTGAATTCCTTCTTCGTCGGTCCAATTATAGCCGTCATAGTTCTCGTCACTTACTTCCGAAATATAGTCGCGTGGATTAAATTCATAAATGGTTTCCGGACTTGCTGGCTTGGACACATCAACAATCGTAACATCCATACTTTCACCATGCGAGTAGTAGTCAGCATAACAATTAGCAGTAAGCACATAAACATTATTTCCCTGGACTGTCAAGTATAGCTCATGAGTTCCTCTCGCTCCTGAAGTATCTTCCCAAAAACCAAGCTCCTTCGGCTTACGGGGATTTGTCACATCATATAAGACAAAACCTCCTTTTGAGTTAGGATCAAAACGGTCCAGCTTTTGCACACTGACAGCAGCCAAGTCACCTTTGAAGTTTTCAGTGTTGACTGTTTTAACAATCACTTTTTCCTGCCAGGTTCCCGGGATATTCGCAAATGCAGCAACTTCTACTGGGTTTGAAGGATCCTTCATGTCAAAAACACGAACACCGCCTGCACCCCCATTTGCTGAATGTGTACCTAGATATGCATAACCTTTGTGAGCATATACATCACCTGTTGAGTTTTTTACACCTTCACTTAATTCCTTAAGCGGAACAGCAGCCACTTCCTGAAGATTACCAGTATTTTTGCTGCCTTCAAGCAAAGGAACTGCTAATTCAACACCAGCCAGGCTATCACCTTTTTCTGCCCCTCCGCCTAATTCATCATGAGCTAAAACTGAGGCTCCACCTGCCGAAAAAACTAAAGCACCTGCCAATGCCGTATGAACTAAAATTCTCTTTTTCAATGTACTTCCTCCCTTAACTAGAATCCACCTATGTAGTCATTCATAATTTTTCTGGGACTCCTATAAATTGAGTGTCCCGAAATGATGTAGTCTTAATATTAATGAAAATTCAGAATTTTTAATATCACCTATATTTCCTAATGTTTCTACATAAATAGACAAGCGTTTTATCTTTCTATTGAACCAGTAAACTTTTAAATATATGAAGTTTTCACTATGGATAACTAGTTTACCTTTATAGCTTTTGACCCTAACTAAAAATAAAAAAACACCTTCCTAATGGAAGATGCCATATATTTATCTTTTGCTTTTAAGCTTTCTTTTTACAGCCGGAACGACGTACCTTTTTACCAAAGTAACACCCTGCTTTACTATAAATGCTTTTATAATTCTTTTTACAACCATCTTATATCCCTCTCTTTCATTCGTACAGCAATTTTGTTTCCTTTACCTTTCCCTTGCGCAGGCTAAACATTGCAAAATAAATAGCCCTTGAATACAAGGGCTTGTGATCGGATTATAAAGGCAAAAGGGCAATCTCTTCTTTTTCTTGTAATTGCTCGATCATCGAATACCATTCCTGTGGCTTCGTTGAAAGTACAGAATAGTACTTAGTCAGGAAATTAACTACTAATTCCGAAGAGACTTCACTAACATTTTCATCAAAAGGCATAAAGCAAAAATCAAGTCCTTTAACGGCTTCACCATCATTCTTCCATGAAGGATGGATATATGGAAAATCAAGCTTTTTATATCCCAGGTGTGACAAAACCTCGCGGCGGACAAACGGATTCATTGGCTTAGCGCCCCCAAACTCATGATCTTCCAGCTGATATGGATCGTAAATCTCCGCAAACATTCCAAATAGCTTTTTTCCGTTTTGCTGGGCAAGCTCATCTAAATCCCTTGAGCGATTTTGTGCAAGAAAGCGGCCCAGGCTCAGTCCTGGACGTCCAATTATAGTAAAATCTGTCATCGCGATGTTCCAATCAGGATAGTATCGGTACTCTGTTGCTCCAACAACATCGCCTTGGTGTACTGCCGCGAATACCCGAATGCCTGGATCCTCCAACGGCTCTTTCCATAATTCAAATTCAAGCACTTCTTCAGGAGGAAAGATTTCCTTCATTAGCTCATGCATTTTTACAAAAAGAGGATCATTAATGCTCGTAATTCTAATATATTCCATCGTTCTTTTCTCCTCTGCCACTCATTGCTTAAATGGGTTTTTCCATTCCATTAGAACTCCGCAGTTAAGCGACTCCTCATCTTCTAAATAATTTTCTACAACGGCCATTGGTGTTCTCCCGCATCTTAACAAAAAAGTGATTACCGGATCTTTCTTCTCTCCTGCCATTATTTTTTGCAAATATTTCTCGGCTGACATTTCCTTCGCTGCTTTATGATACCCAGGCATCCTGCCGCCTCCAAGCAGCCTATCCAGCCCCAGTTGAATAACAACCTGATACATAGCCTGCATCATTAGTTTACCTAATCCGAGCTTACGATACTTGGGGCGCACACTAATATCAACAATATATAAAGTATTTCCACCAGGATTGTGGCTGCGGATATACCCATTATCGGTTATTTCCTCCCATGAATGGTTTGGCTGCAAAGGATCAAAGTCAACAATCAGACCTGTCAACGATCCTACTAATTCGCCATCCACTTCAATGCACAATGCACCTTCTGGGAATAACTCAATATGATTTGTCAGTTGTTCCTTATTCCACCAAAGCTCAGATGGAAAAGGCGGTGGAAAACATTCAGACTGAATTTGAATTAACTCTTCAAAGTCTGCCTTCGTATAGTTCCGAATGGTAACAGGCACCGGCTTTTCAGAATCATAAACATAGAAATCGCTTCTATATGCCATTATTTAACCTTCAATATTCTCTTTTTCCCAGTCTGTGTACAAATCGGTTCTGCGGTCACGCCAGGTCGTTACCGATCCCCGCTCACGCACTTCATATAAAAGGTTTAAATCCAAGTCAGCTGTTACGATCATATCGTCATTCAGCTCGCCTTCCACCATAATCCCTTTAGGCGGGAAAGGAATATCATTGGGTGTTATAACTGCAGCCTGGCCGAAATTGGCACGCATGAAGTCAACGGTCGGTAGGGATCCGATTGTCCCGGTCACTACTACATATACCTGGTTTTCAATTGCACGGGCGTGGCTTGTGTAGCGGACTCGATGGAATCCATGTCGATCATCTGTACAGGAAGGACAGAATATAACGTCTGCACCTTTTGCCTTAGCCATGCGGACGATTTCAGGAAACTCAATGTCGTAGCAAGTCAGGACAGCAATTCTGCCTTTTACTGTATCAAATACCTGCAGCCCTTCACCAGGAGACATATTCCACTCATGAACCTCGGTTGGCGTTATATGCAGCTTGGCCTGCTCTTCAATCCTTCCGTCCGGATAAAATAAATGGGCAACATTATATAAGCGGCCATCCCTGTTAATCACGTGAGTGCCGCCGATGATATGCATATTTGTGTCTTTAGCAAAGGTAGAGAAAAGTGTTCGATATTGCTCAGTAAAACCAGGCAATTCGTTAATCGTCAGACTTGTTCCCTGCTCGCTCCCAATTGACAGAAGCTGTGTTGTAAAAAATTCAGGAAACAAAACAAATTCCGACCCGAACTCCTGGGCTGTTTTAATATAATGCTCACACTGTTTTGCAAAGTCTTCAAATGAACGAATGGTGTGCAGATGATACTGCACAGCGGAAACACGAATTTTCAATGTACTCCCCCTCATCAGCAAGGTTTATAGATGAGTATCACTCTATCTTTAAAAGATTATCAATGATTTTCACTAAAATCACAATACCTTTTTTATCGCTGCCCGAAATTTTTTAATTCACAGTATTTTATTTTACAAACCAGACTTTTTGGATTTTTTTATCCCGTGTTTCATACATCGCTATTGCTTTTATTTCAGGCCCGTTTGATCGTCCTGTAACATACTCATGGTCAATAACAATATTGCCTTTTACCATTCTGGAAAGCAGCTCAGCATGCTGGTTTGGGTTATTTCTGAACAGCTGGCTGTATCTTTCCCTCATTTTATTTTTCCCTGTATATACGATCTCGTCGCCAGGAAAGTGCATCACTACAACATCCTCACTGTACACTTCCAAAAACTCCTCAATATTCTGCTGATTATAGGCATCGAGCTGCTGCTGCGCCAACAATGCTGCTACATCTTCCAAATGGCTCACCGTCTTTCAATAGATTTAATACTATCTTAAGGATTTGCGGTGATATGGTCCAGACCTGGGAAGAAAAAAAGCATTACTGGTAAAAGCAATGCTTTCAGTTTCTATTTTAGAAATTTGCTTAATCCTGTTATAAGACCTACACCTTTTTTAAAATCATTGCTTGCGGCACTGACTACTTTTAAATATAAACTTAAAAGGGAAGCATTTTGCATTTTTAGTTCTGCTACCTCATTTTGAGTATTTTTTAGTTCGGACTTTAATGCTTCCATTTCTTTGATTAAAACGGCAATATCTCCATTTTCAATTTTTTCTCCTGCACTCCCATCAACCGTGCGCTCTGCTTCTGTTACTTGTTCTTCGGGGTTCTTGCGGATTTCTTCCATTAAGTCTTTTAAGGTTTCATCTTTCATTAATTTATTGGCCATTTTAAAAATCGAACCAAAATCGAGGTTTTTCTCATCCTTAATTAAATTTTCAGCCAGTTTTTGAACAGCTTCTGCCTTTTCTTTTTTTACTTTACTAGTATTATTTGATTTATCAAGGTCTGGATTTTTGTCTTCCATCTTAAGCACGCCCTTTCTTTTATTCAGATCTTCCTGATAAACATTTTATGTAACCAAAGCTTGTTGGTAATGGACAAACATCCATTATGGAAGTTTTTCAGGTTATTGCCCATACAATAAAAACCCTGGGAATATGTCCAGGGTTTTAGGGCTGTTCATTTTATCCTTCAATCGGTGCTCCGCACCCTAGTGTACTGCATATTTCTTCCAGAATACCCTCTTGTGAATTTGGAGATAGCAATCCAGCTAACAAGTACACAACTAGTAAGACAACAGCTGTTAAAATTGCTCCAAGACTTAGAGTCATATTTATCCCCCCTTTAAGATCGTTTATAAGGGAACCCTTACGTAGACATGTTATGTTGAAAATTTGGACATGCATAAACTAGTATCATAGACAGGGAAAAAAGGGCGCTGTCCAATAGGGTATAGTCTAGTTCATTCTTTGTGTAAGGGATTTTATTACTAACTTACGCAGGATCTATCGTCAGTTCAGGAAAAGTAATGAATCAAGGGTGTTTATCATTAGCTATTCAGTCATTTCATCAACTTGTGCAAAAAGCTGGCCCCTTGAAAAAGAGCCAGCTGATCATTTATTTTTTCTTCAATTCATTGGATAGAAACTCTACATCTGTTCCCACTATTACTTGAAGGTCAGTTTTACTCAGTTTTATTATGCCTTTTGAGCCAAGCTGTTTTAATTGGGCTTCGTCTATTAATGACATATCTTTTACTTTTAATCGAAGCCGGGTTACACAGTTGTCAATTTCAACAAGATTCTCTTTTCCGCCTAATGCAGTAAGGTAGCGATTTGCTGCTTCAGTATAATTTCCTTTAATAGTAAAATTGTCTTCAAATTCACCTTCTACGTCATCTTCACGTCCTGGGGTTTTCAAGTTCAATTTTATAATCAGGAAGTAGAAGATAACAAAATACAGAAGTGCATAGATGAGTCCTATACCTGCCAGTAATACCGGCTTTTGGGCAATACCAAAGTTCAAGAAATAATCCAGCGCGCCTGCTGAGAACCCAAAGCCGTGGTGTATATCCAGCAAATAAGCGATAGACATTGCGAGTCCTGTTAATAGTGCATGAATGAAATATAAAACAGGTGATAAGAACATAAATGAGAATTCAATCGGTTCTGTGATGCCTGTCAGGAAAGAAGTGAAGGCAAGACCGGCAAGCGCCCCGGCCATAGTCTTTCTTCGCTCCTTTTTAGCGGCAGCAATCATTGCAAACGCGGCTCCAGGCAAGCCGAACATCATGATCGGGAAAAATCCCGCCATAAAAATTCCGGCTGATGGATCTTTAGCAAGGAAGCGCCATAAATCCCCCTTGATGACATCACCGGCTGCATTAGTAAATTCCCCAAACTCAAACCATACAAGTGTATTTAAAATATGATGAAGGCCAATCGGGATTAATAGCCGGTTCAAGAACCCGAAGACACCTACACCCGCAGCACCAGCGCCGATAATCCAATCTCCGATGCTGTTGATTCCTGTCTGCACCGGAGGCCATATATAGCCGAACAGAAACGCAATAGCCAGCATAACAAGTGATGTAACGATTGGAACAAACCGCTTGCCCCCGAAGAAGCCCAGCCAATCCGGCAACTTAATATCATGATATTTATTGTATAATAGCCCTGCCATAATGCCGGAAATAATGCCGCCAAAAACCCCCATATTGATCGTTTCATTTATTGCTGCGGCACCTTCAGTTAAAACAAAAAAGCCAACAGCTCCGGCTAGTGCGGCCGCTCCACTGCCATCCTTCGAGAAACCAATGGCAATCCCAATTGCAAACAACAGGGCCAAATGGCCAAAAACAGCATTACCGGCAGCAGAGATAAACGGAATCCCCAAAAGGTCATCCTGCCCTAACCTCAGCAAAAGCGCAGCCGCCGGCATAATCGCAATCGGAAGCATCAAAGACTTACCAATCTTCTGCAAAAACCCCAACATCCCAAACACCTCTCTCTTTCACAATTTAATAATAATTATGAACAGGCATTCCTTTTTAGTACCAGGCACCACCCGAATTTTGTCGAAAGATTTCAGTGAAAAGAACCTGGTGGCGTTTGCCGCCAGGTTCTTTTTTTCGGATTGCTAGTTTAGTAGAGCAGATATTGCTCGCGTGTTTGATTGAATTGATTTAGTTCTTCCTGCCATTGTGCAGAGATTTTTTCTACTGATTTTCCTTCTTCTATCGCTTCACGGACCCAGCCGTTGCCCATCAGGTTATCAAAGAATGATATGCCTGCACTGTTTTCTGCACGGAATTGGAAGTCTTCCGGATACATATCATGAATGGATTTTACGATGTGAATCCCCGTTTCTACAGGCTTAAAGGAATTACGATTTGTTATATGAATCTGGATACCATGAGAAAGCTTACCAGAGTGCTTTGAAAAGAACGGTGTAAATGAAGCAGCCCTAAATGTTACACCTGGCAATTTAAGATTGTTCAAATGTGCTGACAAGTCATCTGCATTAATAAATGGAGCACCGATTAATTCAAAAGGCTTAGTCGTTCCACGTCCTTCAGATACATTCGTTCCTTCAATTAAGGCCGCACCCGGATAAACCAAAGCCGTTTCTAACGTTGGCATATTGGGAGATGGCATTACAAAAGGAAGCTTGGTGTCATCGTAATACATATTGCGCTTCCAGCCGTTCATTTCAACAACTGTTAAATCAGCCCCAATTCCAAACTCCTTATTAAATAGCTTCGCAAGTTCGCCGACAGTCATCCCATGGCGAAGCGGAATCGCATAATTACCTACGAATGAAGAATATTTCATATCCAGGACAGGCCCTTCAACCTTTGCTCCGCCTTGAGGATTTGGGCGGTCCAGCACGATGAATGGAATATTATTTTCCTTGGCAGCTTCCATGGCATATGCCATTGTGTAAATATATGTGTAAAAACGCGTTCCTACATCCTGGATATCAAATAGAAGGACATCGACATTTTCAAGCATTTCTGGCGTTGGCTTCTTAGTTTGTCCATATAAGCTGTAAACAGGCAGGCCGGTTTTTTCATCGATATAGTATTCAACATACTCCCCTGCCTGAGCGCTTCCACGGACTCCATGCTCTGGTCCATATAAAGCGGTTAATTCAACATCAGGGTCTTTGTGCAAAAGATCCACAATGCTGTTTAGCTCCTGATCAACGCCAGTTGGATTCGTAATCAGGCCGACCCTTTTTCCTTCAATCAGATGCTTTTGCTCATTTAAAAGCACTTCCACACCCAATTCGAACTTTTTATCCTTGCCATTTGCTTTGCCATTTCCATTTTCTGCGAGCACAACGGATAAAGAAGAGAGTACTAGAATCATTGTCAAAAAAGACATAAACCATTTTTTCATTAGATTTCCCTCCCTGTTTGGAAACGATGCCGGACAAATCCCCAAAAAGCCTGTCCGGACCGTTTCGTTGAAAAATTAGCCAAATTCGTTGATATATTCATTATTTCGTTGTTATCTTCCATGCGAAGCACTTATCAATTGATTTTTCGTACAACAAAACCTGCTTAATAGCTCAAACCATGCCCAAATTCATATAAAACATTGCCTTCCACACCTGGAATTGTAACCGGCAACTTACCGGAAGGGTTATTTTTGCCGAAAATGGATGCCGCAGTAGCTTCAAAGCTCGCTGTTCTAAATCCGTATTGTGCGAAGTAAGCATCAACTTCCGGATAAGCCATAATGTCATATGGATTGCGGATACCGACAGCAATAACTGGGGCGTCTGCTGCAGTAATGATCGAGTTAATCATTTGCATCTGAGCACTGTCCGGTGAACGCCCGGATACATTAAAGGTGTAGGATCCAACGATTACTGCGCTGGCACCCTTGATTTGTTGAAGCTGGGCTTCCGTCAAATTATAGGTAGACGTTTGGATAACAGCTGTATTTTCGTGATGCTTACTCACTGCATCCACAAGGCTTGTAATATACGTATTTCCCACGACAACAATCTTATCATCATTTTCAACATTTAAAGGCAATGCTGAACCTTCATTTTTCACTAGTGTAACTGACCGTTCTGCCGCCTCTTTTTCTACTTGTTTATGGTTTTCTGATCCGACAGCCTCAAGTGCATTAGCTATTTTCTCATCAATCGGCTGAGGTGTTTCTTCTTTAATAATTCCCCGTTTAATTTTCAATGTTAAAATTCTTTCAACAGATGCTTCAATGCGTTCCTTAGAGATTTCTCCACTTTCAACAGCGTTCAATAAACCTCCTGCAACTTCTTCCAGACCAACTGGCATTAGCACAATATCAGTGCCGGCTTTTACTGCCCTGATAGCTGCGTCAACTGGTCCAAAGTGGTCTGCAATGGCTTTCATGTTCATCGCATCTGTTGTAATGACGCCTTCATAGCCCATTTCTTTTCTCATAAGCTCGGTCAGCACTTTATAAGAAAGTGTTGCTGGAATTGCGATCTCCTCACCTGTTTTTTGCGAGATCGCTTTTGTATCATCAATTTTAGGGAAAGTAACATGTGCAGTCATAATCGCATCGATTCCCGCTTCCATTCCCTTTTGGAAAGGATACAATTCAACCTCTTTTAGACGTTCCTTATCGTGCGGCACTTCCGGCAAGCCTAAATGTGAATCTACTGCTGTATCTCCGTGTCCCGGAAAATGTTTGGCTGTTGCCGCGACGCCAGCTGATTGCAGTCCTTGTGTGTAGGCTACACCCATTTTTGCCACCAGATCAGGGTCTTCCCCAAAGGAGCGAACACCAATTACAGGGTTATCCGGATTATTATTAACGTCCATAACCGGAGCAAAGTTCATATTAATTCCAAGCGAAGCCAGCTCTTCCCCAATTGCCTTCCCGACTTTGCGGGAAATTTCCTCTGAACGTGTCGCACCTAAAGCCATATTTCCAGGCATATCTGTACCAGATTGAAGGCGTGTAACAATTCCGCCTTCCTGGTCAATTGTCATTAACAGTCCAAACTTTTCAGCAGCTTCTTGATAGTCTGATACAAGTTTGGCTGTCTGCTCTGTTGTAACAACATTTTCACGGAATAAAATAACTCCGCCAAGATGATAGTCTTTTACAAGCTGCTCAATTTCAGGAAGCATTTCCGTTACGTTTTTACCATTCCAATTGCGAAAATCAGGCATTAGCATTTGTCCAACTTTTTCTTCAATCGAAAGTGAGTTAATGGCATGGCCGATGATATCGTAACGATCTCCCTGCCCCTTAATGATGGCTGCTTTTGAAGGTGACTTACCTTTGCCAGCCTCCTTTGAACCCACTTTATAATCAATGGTGATTCTATCTTGAAAATGCCCATCTGTTACACTGATAAAAGTTCTGCCATTCTGTCCAGTAAGTGAAACTTTTCCGTTTTGATCCACTTTTGCGACGTTTTTATTGGAAGACCTCCACTCCATTCCGAAAGAAACACCCATGAAATGCCCTCCTTTAAAAATGTGAAGGGCCTTTAATTGAATATCCCCGCCATTGGCGTCCGTAACAGCTTGGGGAACATTTTGCAGGATAATTAAATCCTTGACTGCACTCTCAGCGGCTGCCTTTTGCGCGGGAGCTCCGATCCAAAGCTGGGATACTGCCAAGGTTAATGCGAGAAGAGAAAGGAAAAATACTTTTCGCGCTTTCTTCATTTTTAACACCTTCCTAACTGCATATTTTCCAAATGCGCTTTTCATTTATTTTCTCCAAATGATGGAAACCTAGTAATTTCTTTTTTGCCAGCCCTCACTTGTAAATGCTGGTTCAATTGTTTCGTTATTAGAAAGCTTTAACTTCACATTATCTACATACCAGCCCCTTCCATTTACAGAGCTGTCTGTCTGATACCGGAATCGAATATGTGTTGTTCCAGCAGGAATCTCCACTTTTTCATTGTTCCAATCGACACTGCTGCCTGTAAATGGCTGGGCTGCTTGAGTCCAATTAACGCCGTCCCTAGAAACTTCAACATAGGCCTTGTCAAAATTAGTTTCAGTTCTGTACCATGTACCGAAGGACAGAACTGCATCATCGGCAACATCCACTTTTGCAGTCAAATTATGCTGCGCTTTATCTCCATATCCTGAGAACCAGGCATCGCCTTTACCAGGGATCGAAACTGGAATCGAATCAGCAACCTGCCTTGCAAAGGCTCTTCTCGCAATATTGGTTGTTACCGTATTGCGTGATGGATGAACACGGTTTGTCAGGAGGATCGCAATTGCTCCGTTATTTCGATTAATAACGATGGAAGTTCCCGTATAGCCAGTGTGCCCAAGTGAATTCCCCTCAGATAGTGCGTCCATAAACCATCCCTGACCGAGCTCCCAGCCAAGTCCGTGGTCGTCGCCTGGGAATTGCGGGATCTGATTTTCGACAAGCATTTTTACCGTTTCTTCTTTTAGAATTTGCTTGCCTCCGTATCGGCCGTCATTCACATACATATGGGCAAATTTCGCAAGATCAGCGGCTGTTGAGAAGACGCCGGCATGGCCTGCCACACCACCAAGTGACCAGGCATTCTCATCATGAACTTCCCCCCATACAAGTCCCCGGTTGATAGCAGGCTGATATTCTGTTGCAGCAATACGGTGTTTCAAGGATTCAGGCGGGTTATACATCGTATCGCTCATGCCAAGCGGCTCTGTAATATGCTCTTTCACAAATTCATCAAGCCTTTGCCCCGATAAACGTTCGACTAGTGCACCAAGCGTAATCATGTTCAAGTCGCTGTATGTATACACTTCACCTGGTTCATTGGCTAAAGGATACTTAAAAACGATCTGCATGCGATCTTCACGGCTGCTGCCCTGGGAATGTAACGGAATCCATGCGGCAAATCCTGAAGTATGGGTCATCAGCTGGCGAATCGTAACACTTTCCTTATCGTTCTCTGCAAACTCCGGAATATATTTTGCTACAGGATCATCGAGCTGAAAGAAACCTTCATCGTATAACATCATGGCTGCTGTAGTTGTAAATATTTTACTGATGGAAGCTAGGTCGAAAATCGTATCTTCTATCATTTCAATCGGACTATTAGCTTCGGTAAATTTATCATCCGTATAACGGTAGGCATATCCGTATGCATCATGTTTTACGATATGTCCCCTTCTTGCTACAAAAGCTACAGCCCCTGGCATAACTCCATCTGTTATCATATCCTCCATAATTGAATCAATTTTATCAAGCGGCTGCTGAACCATTCCCGCTCCGACTGCAGACCCCGGATGAAGAACAGGAGAAACAGGTCCAGGACGATCCCATGCAAAAACTGGATGAATTTTGTATTTCGTAGTCTTTTTATCCTTCATTTCCATTGTTGGCATAACTCCTTCCCCGCCTTGTGCAGATACTGGAAATACTGCCGGAATAAAGAGTGAAGTACTTAGTGCAGCAGAAATCGCAACAAGCAATGATTTTCTTTTCATATTGCCTCCTTTATTATTATGACTTTTGCCCATACAATAACCTCCTTTACATTTGAAAGGGCTTACATTTCATACTTTAAGCTTAATAGAATAAGAGTATAGTCGTCTATACCACATAAGTCCTGTTCTAGTTAAAAATTTCCAATGAAAAGAGTATAATCTAGTTATATTTGACTATTCTGAAAATTTATTATCTAATTCTTTTTCAAAAAAAATTTAACGTTCCTTCCCAATCACATGTCCTTGCTGTTTATTCGCTAAATCTAATGCTTTCTTCGCAGTATTCATTTTTTGCTAAATTCAAAACTTTGTTCGCTAATCTCCAATGTTCATTCGCTTAGATGAGTCTTTTATTTGCAAAGTAACCAATTAGTAGTTGTCTGTACCATGTAAAAAAGCGGAATCCTAATCGGACTCCGCCCTTATCTTTGAAACTGCACATTATGAAGGCTGGCAAAGATTCCGCCTTGCTTGATTAATTCGTCATGTGTCCCTTCTTCTGCTATCCCTTCTTCGGTTACAACGACAACCCGATCAGCATTACGAATGGTCGCAAGTCTGTGGGCAATAACTAAAGTAGTTCTGTCCACGGCAAGATCTGTTAATGCTGTTTGGATAATTTGTTCCGTTTCGGTATCCAATGCGGATGTAGCTTCATCCAGGATGAGAATCGGCGGATTTTTCAAGAACATTCGCGCGATTGCAATCCGCTGCTTTTGGCCGCCCGAAAGTTTTAATCCCCTTTCCCCAATTTGGGTTTCATAGCCAAACGGCAGTGAAGCAATGAAATCTTCCAAATGTGCTTTCTTTGCAGCTTCTGCAATTTGCTGATCTGTTGCTTCAAGCATTCCGTACGCAATATTTTCTTTGAGCGTGCCGGTAAAAAGAAAAACATCCTGCTGGACGATACCAATTTGCGACCTTAATGATTTCTTCGTCAAATCCCTGATGTCCATACCATCTAAAGTGATGCTGCCGCTATTCACATCATAAAAACGGGGGATAAGGGAACATATCGTTGTCTTGCCAGCGCCTGATGGTCCTACAAACGCAACTGTCTCACCCGCTTTAATCTGAAGGTTAATCCTTTCCAGCACTGATTTATGTTTATCATAGCTAAAGGATACTTCATTAAAGCGGATATCCCCTCTTAGAGATGCAACCTCAATCGCATCCTCAGTATCCTCTACTTCCGGCTCTGTATCAATGATCTCTGTAAACCGTTTAAAGCCTGCCATTCCCTTTGGATACAGCTCCATCAGCGCACTGATTTTATCGATAGGTTTTAGCAGGACATTCACGTATAGGACAAAACCTACAAGCTCCCCGTAGGTAAGCTGGCCGCTGAAGCTTAGCCAGGAACCGTACACCAATACAATTAGAGTAATTAATCTTGTCAGCATATAAATGCCCGAAGCGCTAAAACTCATTATCTTATAAGCAGCAAGCTTTGCCAGGCGGAACTTCCCATTGTTCACAGTAAATCTTTTAATCTCATAATTTTCATTTGTAAAAGATTGAACCACACGGACCCCGGAAACACTGTCCTCCACCTGGGCATTAACATCGGCAATTTCACTATACATACGCTTCCATGCCTTATTCATCTTGATGTTGCAAAAAGCAATAAGCCATACCAGAAACGGAAGAACAAATATCGTCACAAGAGCAAGCTTGACGTTAATGGTTAGCATAATCCAAAAAGCACCCACAAACGTCATCACTGCAATAAATAAATCCTCCGGGCCATGATGGGCAAGTTCTCCAATATCCATGAGGTCATTTGTCACCCTGCTCATAATATGGCCCGTTTTAGTATTGTCAAAAAAACGGAATGATTGGCTCTGCACATGCTGAAACAGCTGCTGGCGCATATCTGTTTCAATATTAATCCCAAGCTTATGCCCCCAATAGTTAACAACAAATTGCAATAATGTACTCATCATATATAGAGCCAGAAGGCCGGCACTAACAGAGACAATCATTGACCAATTGCCGCTGGGAAGCAAGCTATCGATAAACCACTGAACCGCTAATGGGAAGCCCAATTCCAGAACTGCCACAATGACAGCTGAACTGAAATCAAGAATAAATAAGCGCTTATGCGGCTTATAATAGGTAAAAAAACGTCGAATCATTGCTGTTCTCCTTTTCTGAATGAATAAGACCGTATCAAGATAAAGCTGTAAAAAAATAACAAGTTAAAAATCGTCCCAGAATTGTCGTATCTGGAACGATTCAAAAATTAAAGCATATAATCCAATTTAAAGTCCTGCCCGCTTATCCTTCTGAAAAGCTCGCCGAATGGGTATCTTCCCGAGGGTTTAATAACTTCATTAATTAAAAACTCACCAAATTCATTGGGCTTATCACTCATGATTGAACCTGTCTTTTGCTCAAATACAGAAGAGAGCATGGCACAGGTTACATCACCCATAAAGTAATTGTGCAGGTAAATCGGGTGGGTGGTATAGTGAATGGTAAACGCCCATGGCGGCTCTTCGCCGAACGGTTCTTCTTTTAGAACGTTCATCTGATTTTTCCAATACACATCATAAATATCTTCCAGGCTGCTTATATCATTTTTATATAAGCTATGGTCAAAGAAGATTCTATTGATCGCCCGTAATGAATTTTGCTTTCGATATTCCTTCAGTTTCTTGAATTGATTCCCTGCACCCATCTCATCGTAAAAGAACTTTTTATAAAATACGGGACTGTATAAAAAGCCCTGGAACAGGTTGGCAATGCCTTCACTGATAATTCCGCTGACACCACGGTTCAGAATTTCCTCGTCAGGATTTAGGAGGAAAGAATGTACGGCATGGCCGGTTTCATGAAGCAATACGCCATATTCATGATATTAATTTTTGACATTGGCAAGTATCCGGGAATCCTTTGCTGTTTCCACAGGGAAATTGTAGCCCCATTCCGATTTATTGGCTCTAGGGAAGATATCATAAGTGATATTAAACTTTGAAATATCAATAGAGAATAAATCAAAAAGCTCTTTTATATTTCCATAGAAATCAGACATGTCTACATGCTTATTCAGGGAAGGCGCAATCCTGGAATCAATATATTGTTCATCCCATGGCATAATCCGCTCATCGTTTAAATACTCCAGTGCATATTTTTCCCTTGCTGCGTTCATTTGAGGCAGTGCTTCGTGGAGCTGTGGAAGCCAGCCATCAAAGATACTTTGATCAAGCTCATCCTGCTCAATCTTGTGAGCAATAAAATTTTCCGCTCCATATGCCTTGGCGTATTCCTTGCGAAGATTTATCAGATTAATAAAACCGCCTTCAATCATCGGTTTATTAATTTGGTTCTTCGCAAAGTAGGCTTCCCTTCTTTTTTCCCGGCTGCTTTCAGAACTCAATACCTGATTAAGCTCCACAGAAGAAACTTCTCTACCCTCAAATCGATAACGAAAAGTATTTAATATTTTAGAAAGATCATTTACTTTATCGCTAATTTCCATATCCAATTCATTCAATTCGGCGGAAAGATGATAAGGTTTTAATCTGTTCAGGACAATCTCCGCCTTTCTTTTTTCAAGCGGAGAAATGTCCTTTTGCAAATATTCGAGAACAACCTCATAATTAGCCTTATTTTTCATTATGTCAGTAATTTTTGCATATTGTTCCTTTAGCCCAAAGTCATAGCCGGCTGTATATAGTGTCCATTGCATCCTGCTGTACTGGGTGTAATGGGTATGTATTCCGCTGTAAATTTCTTCTATTTTCGTTTGTGTCGCCATCACTAAGCTCCTCTTATTTATTTAGCACTCCGAAATAACCGCTAAATAAATTATAGAGAAAGAATTTTCAGAAATCAATAAGTTCTTTCCGATTTAAACTGAATCTTGCGGATGATTTGATTAAGAACTTCTGATATTACAAGCCCGACTGCTATCGCACCAGAAATCATAAAGGCCTTGGCAGCCAGTTGAATAGCTGTATTGTAATCATTTTCAACAAAATTCCGCATTGCATCATATGCCAATCCGCCCGGCACGAGCGGAATGATGCCTGCTACACTGAAAATAATGATTGGCGTTTTATACATTCTGGCAAAAACCTGGCTGATGACTGCAATCGTAAATGCAGCAATTAACGAAGAAATAACAGCATCATACTGGCGGGTAACCAGCCATATATAAACGAACCAGCCCACCATGCCGACAAACCCGCATTTCAGCAATGATTTTTTCGGCGCATTGAAAAGCACACCAAATCCTGCCGATGCTATAAAACTTGTGATTAAGTGAGTTAACATTAAAATTCATTCCTCCGTATTAACCATAACTTGCTTAGCCATTTAAAAAGTAAACACAAGAGCAATGCCTGCCCCTATTGCAAAGGCTGTCAGAAAGGCCTCCGCTCCCTTGGATAACCCTGAAACAAGGTGGCCTGCCATTAAATCACGAACTGCATTCGTAATAAGCAGCCCCGGCACTAGCGGCATTACCGAACCGATGATGATCTTATCCAATTCAGTCCCTATTCCAAGTGAGACAAACAGATAAGCTAATAGCCCAATTAACAAAGAAGCAATAAACTCTGAAAAGAACTTAATCTGCACGACCCTATGGACATATATAAATGAAGCAAAGCCCAATCCACCAGCAATCATGGCCGGAACAAAATCTATCCATTGCCCTAAAAACATAATCAAGAAACAGCCGCTTGCAATAGAAGCTGCCAGAACCTGCTGGTATACGGGAAAAGTATAGTCAGCTCTTTCAATCTCTTTCAGTTTGGCTAAAGCCTCTTTCCCATCCAGCTCACCGCCGCTGATTTTTCGCGATATCCCGTTAACAAGTGTAACTTTATATAAATCAGTTGAACGCTCGGATATCCGGATTAATTTCGCCGGTTCTGTTCCATCCGTTGAAAAAATGATCCCGGTGGGTGTCACATAACTGTGTGAATGCGGAATCCCCAAAGAAGCTGCAATTCTAGTCATTGTGTCCTCTACCCGGTACGTTTCTGCGCCTCCCTGCAGCATAATCTTCCCTGCAAGCAGGCATAATTCAATTACTTCAAAAGTTGGAGGAAGCTCTCTCCCCATTTTTTCACCCGCTTTAGTTACTCAATTTTATAAAACCCTCTTTTATAAGGTTAAATCTTAAAGGAAATGATAAACGAAAGAAAGTGCTTTTGAGGAAAAGTTTATATAAAAAGTCAAAAAAAACGATTATTCCTCTAAAGAATAACCGCATTTAGAGCTTTATTTTTTTCGAATCCCGAATTGTGCATTAAGCTGCCCCTGGATCATTTTTGACCGTGCCGCCTTGTCGTCCTCTTTCTTTTTCCTTTTTAATTCAGACCGTATTTCTTCCGTTCTGACTCCCTCTTCCCTTTTGTTTGCAATATCTATAAGCCTCTCAACATCGGAAAAAGAATACTTCCTGCTTCCCCGGTCCGATCTTTCAGGAAATACTAACTTCCTTTCTTCATAATAGCGAATCTGCCGTTCACTTAGGCCCGTCAATTCACTCACCGTTCCGATCGATATGACTTTTCTGTTTTTGTAAGAAGCTTCATTCTCCAATCAATGTCACCTCAAATTCAACTATTTCTTTCATTATACTAATCTCAGAGTTAATTTCATCAATTATGTTAGAAAATCTGACAATATTTAAAAAACCACGTTAGAAAACCTTACATGGTAAATGACAGAGAACTTATCTTTTTATAGAATGACAGAAACATTAAAGAAAAGAGGAGATCAGGATGCAATATTTACGAAAGGCAATTGAAAAAAAGAAACAATATTTGATTGATTTGCTGATTAACTCAGGAGGAGAATATCAGTATTCCGAACCCGCTCTGCAAAAACTGACATTAACAGAGCTCGAGGTTATATTTAAAAAACACAAAAACGGAAACAGTTTTTAATAGGGGGATGAACATGGAGTCGAAGGATGCCGTTGACCTGGCGAGAAAAATAATTGAACTTGATTTATTGCGTGATGAGATGTGGGAAAGCTTTGCTGCTGCGGCCGGAGACCAGGCTTATGAAATCTTGAGAAATGTACAGAATAATTAACAAGGAACGCTTGCATAGAGCGTTCTTTTTTATGTAAACATAAAGGTATTGTAAAGATTAAGCTCTCCCTCTTTTCATATTCTGTTTAATTTGTTATTATGCCAATATCGGCTTTCGATATTGGCTTTCGAAATTGAAGTAAGGAGGATTCTCTTTGGAGGAAAAGATAGTAAGGAAGCTGTTTTTAGGCTTTATACAAATCCATATTCTTCACCACGCAAAAGAGCATCCCATATTCGGCATGTGGATGCTTGAAGAATTAAAGGAGCATGGGTATAGCATTAGTTCCGGGACACTGTATCCGATTTTTCATTCCATGGAATCTGATGGCCTTCTCCATCAGGAGCAAAAGAACGTGGAAGGTAAAATTCGAAAGTATTATACAGCTACTGAAAAAGGAATTTTGGTCTTAGAGGAAGCGAGAAAGAAAGCCTATGAGCTTTTCAAAGAAATAAAAGATTAAAAGGAGATTGCATAATGGACAGGAATAATATCAGTTTAAGATCTTTAGTAGAAATACTAATTGTTTCAACAAGACTCGGATTTACATCCTTTGGCGGACCTGTGGCGCATCTTGGCTATTTCCACGATGAGTATGTGCGAAGACGGAAATGGATGGATGAAAAAAGCTATGCTGATTTGGTGGCTTTATGTCAATTCCTGCCCGGTCCGGCAAGCAGTCAGGTCGGCATCGGCATTGGGGTGATGCGGGCCGGTGTAGCCGGCGGCATTATGGCCTTCCTTGGATTTACCCTGCCGTCTGTCATTGCCCTGATTATCTTTGCCATCTTGCTGCAGGGTATAGATGTGGCAGAAGCTGGCTGGATACACGGTCTAAAAATTGTCGCAGTGGCTGTAGTTGCTCATGCAGTTTTAGGAATGGCGCAAAAGCTGGTACCTGACCTGCCACGAAAAACAATTGCTTTAATTGCAATGATTGCTGTTTTATTATGGCAAACAGCATTTACACAAGTAGCAATTATTCTAATCTCAGGCTTTATTGGATTTTTAATTTATAAAAGGCATGCCGAGAATGATGACGTACAGATCCATTTTCCTATTTCAAAGGGCTTTGCCATTGGATGCTTAGTGCTATTTTTTGCTCTGTTAATATTGCTGCCTATTCTAAGGGAGTTAACTGCTCTAAACTGGGTAGCTTTATTCGATAGCTTTTATCGTTCAGGTTCCCTCGTTTTCGGAGGAGGCCATGTTGTCCTTCCATTACTGGAGCGCGAGTTTGTCCCGACTGGCTGGCTAAGTGAAGAAGCCTTTCTGGCAGGTTACGGTGCAGCCCAGGCAGTGCCGGGGCCCTTATTTACTTTCGCTGCCTATATCGGTGCAGCAATTAATGGATGGCAAGGCGGTTTACTTGCAACAGCAGCCATCTTTCTGCCTGCTTTTCTCTTAATTTTAGGTACACTTCCTTTCTGGGACAGCCTGCGCCGCAACCCGAAAATAAAAGGAGCTTTGATGGGTGTAAACGCAGCCGTGGTGGGTATCTTGATAGGCGCCTTTTACCATCCCATTTGGACAAGCAGCATACTGGAGCCAGTTGATTTCGCTTTTGCGGCGGTTCTATTCAGCATGCTGGTCTATTGGAAGCTGCCGCCATGGATTATTGTTGTGACTGGTGCAATTGGCGGAATGATATTAAGTTCAATCTTTTAAAAGAGTTCTGTTAAGTAATTTTTATCCTCCACACCAATGAAGGACTTTTTCACAACTCTTTTACTCTGTTTTTTTCGACAAAGATCCTTATGAACAAAATTGTCGTTAAGAAAAAGCTGCCGAATGCTCCGGCAGCTTTTTTACTATAAAGGAATTTCAAGGACGACCCTGGTTCCTTTTTCTTCTGCTGAATCGACTTTTATAGAACCTCCGGCTGCTTTGGCTCTTTCTTCCATGCTGAAGAGTCCGACGCCGCGTGTTACTTTTTCGACATCGAAGCCCTTCCCCTTATCTTCGATGACTACACGGATCTCTTCATCATTTTGGCGGATTGTCACAGTCGCTTCTTCTGTATCGGCGTATTTCCTGACATTGGTCAGCGCCTCCTGAATAATTCTGTAGATCGTAATTTCTTTGTTGGAACTTAGGCGGGAGGTCAGATAACAATCAAAATGGACATTTATATTATGATGTTCTGAATAACGGACTAAATAGGAACGTATAGCCGGAATCAGCCCCAGGTCATCAAGGACAGAAGGCCGAAGCTCCCATGAAAGATCCCGAAGCTCTTCAATAACCTCAGTGGCTTCATCCTGCATTTGATCAAGGAGAGGATGGCTTATTTCGGCCTGCAGCCTATTAATGGTAATTAGATGACTATATAGATTCTGGCCAATGCCATCGTGAAGCTCCCGCGACAATCTCTTCCGCTCCTCCTCTTGAACATCAATAATTCTTGTCATCATTTTTTGAAGCTCTTCTTCAGCATTCTTTCTTTGGGTGACTTCATGGCGAATGGCGAGATGCTGGTATGGCTTCCCATTTTCATCAAGGAAAGGCACAATGGTTGTATCAACCCAATAATAGGTTCCGTCCTTTGCTTTGTTTTTGATTTCCCCTTTCCACACCTGGCCTGAGGAAATCGTTTTCCATAAATCCGTGAAAAACTCTTTGGGATGATAGCCGGAGTTTATAATCCTATGATCCTTCCCAAGCAATTCTTCCCTTGAATACTTTGAGATTCTGCAAAATTGATTATTTACATATTTTATTGTGCCCTTTTGATCTGTGATCGCCACTATTGATGAAGCATCAAGGGCAAATTTTAAGTCTATCAGTTCATTAACCGATTTTTTCAGTTCAGAAACGACACGCTTATACTCGGTTATTTCCTTGCGGATAGCCAGAAATTTGTAGGGATTTCCTTTCTCATCCATGAAAGGGACAATTGTCGTATCAACCCAATATAAAGTTCCGTCCTTCGCTCTATTTTTAATTTCACCGCGCCAGACATCCCCGCTGGAGATGGTTGTCCAGAGGTTCTTCATAAACTCTTTGGAATGATAACCGGAATTAATGATTCTATGGTCTTTGCCAATCAGCTCTTCAGCCGAATATTTTGAAACCTCACAGAACTTTTCATTCACATATTTAATTTTCCCTTTTTGGTCGGTAAAGGCGACAATCGTTGATTCATCCAGAGCGAATTGAAGGTCAACCAGTTCATTCAATGGATAGGACTGCTGTTTTTTTAAACGTGATCGGTCTTTTACAGAATGAAAAACGATTAAAAAATAGCTCTCCTGGCCAAGCTTGAAAGAATTGATTCTATAAAAAATCGAAAAACTTTGCCCATTCTGATGCCTTCCGTACTGATGGACTACTTTGCCTTCCTCTGTATCGAGTAGAGCTATTTCAGGCATTAACTCTTTAAGGCTCTTACCCAGCAATTCATTGTCCCTGTAGCCGAATTGTTCTTGTGCCTGCTGATTCGCATAGGAGATGTTGCCCGATTCATTAATAAGAATGGTAGCATCGCTGGAATCAGGAGCAATCTCTCTTTTATTATGTAATTGATTATTCCTGTCCATTTTCTTTCCTCCAGTTGCATTTAGATTAAGCTGCTCAGCTTTTCTTCCAGCCTTCTGGCGGCAGACCGAACTGTGCTTTGCTCATCTTCATTAATAGCCTGACCGTTTCGATTCCCAATTAAAAGAACACCTTTAGGAATACCCTTAAAGTGGATCGGAAATGCATAGGCATAATTTAGGCTTTCTGCAAGCATAATCGGATATTCAAGCACTTTGCCTGAGATATTCTCAGGGAAATTCTCCAAATACATCGGCCTTCCGGTTGAAATAACCTTCCCTGCGATGCCTTTGCCGTACCTGACAGTAATCCTTTTATATTTTTCATTGCTATTGCCTGCAGCGTAGTGCCACCTCACATCCGGCCCATCCGTATTTTGAAGGGCAAGACCGACAAAATCACATTCCAATTCAGATAGAATTTTTTCACAGGCCTGATCAATCTGGCCGCTGCCAGCCTGGCTGCATCCCCTATATTCCATACCCTAACAGCCCCTTTTTTAGTGCATAGGAAACCAGTTCAGGCCTTGTTTTCATTTGGAGCTTTTCCATCAGATTGCCTTTGTGTGTTTCAACTGTCTTAACACTTATGACAAGCTGTTCGGCAATTTCTTTATTTGAGAAGCCTTTGGCGATTAATGTCAGAACTTCCTTCTCGCGATCAGACAGGAGATTGAATGTGTCGGTGTTTCCTTGCTTTACGGTTCCGATATATTCTTCCATCAGCCTTTTCGTTGCGGATGGATGCAAGTATGCATTTCCGCCGGCAACAGAACGGATGGCAGCTACCAGTTCATCATGCGGAGCACTTTTTAAAATACAGCCTGAAGCACCAGCCTGAATGGCCCTGAATAAATATTCCTCATCATCATGCATGGTCAAAATCAGGATGGCGACATCCGGCATAAGCTTTTTTAATTCTGAAGTAGCAGACATGCCATCCTTTCCATGAGGCATGCTTAAATCCATAACTACTACATCAGGTTTTAAGTCAAGCGACTGCTGGATCCCCTCATTGCCTTCCGAAGCTTCACCGACTACCTGCATATCTTCATGATTATTTAATAGCATTTTCAAACCCATTCTAACTACTGCGTGGTCATCGCACAGTAAAATTTTTATCAAGCCGGCTCCCCCTTAACATTGTTCGTATATAAAGAATGATTTCATATATGCAACAAGGGATTCGCTTTTGCGCATCCCTTGTACAGTCTAATCTTAGTATAACGGAAGGGTAATATCTATTGAAGTACCTTCCCCAATTTTAGAATTTATTCTGCATTTTCCATTAATTAAGCACATTCGTTCGATCATAGCGGCAAGACCTGTAGATTTTTTCATAGCTGTGTCTACATCAAAACCTTTCCCCTGATCTTTTATGCTGATTGAAAGCTGGCCTGGCCCCCAATTAAATCCAATATTCGCACTCATGGTATCAGCATACCTTGCTATGTTCGCTAATGCTTCCTGGCAAACCCGGAATAGGGTGATGCTCTCCCTCTCGGTGATCGGCACCTCTATCCCTTCGTTTTGCAAATCAACAGTGATTCCATAGGTGGAAGTATATAACTTTAGATAACTCTTCATGGCAGGAAGAAGCCCAAGCGTTTCTAGAGTAGGGGGATGCAATTCCACAGCCAGAAGCCTGATTTCCTGAATTGTTTTTTCAAGCATTTGTGCCATATCGCCTACATAACCTTTCATGTCCGGCATATTTACAGCAGCTTCAATGAATTGCATACCAGTATATAGACTGTATAATGTTTGCCCGACCCCTTCATGAAGCTCCAGGGCAATGCGTTTAATCTCCTCTTCCTGAGATTGGATAATGTAGGAGCTAATCTTGTTCTTTGCTGGCTGGGTTTCCATTTTTCACCCCTCCTCCTTTTTATTAGAATGCTAGCCTGGCTAATTATTTCGCCTGTTTCACTCTGTGGCTTGAAATATCACTAAACATTCCCGCATATTGAATCACATCTCCGGCATCATTTTTAATTGCACTTATGGTGAGCCATTGCAGGTATTCTTCTCCATCTTTACGGCTGTTCCAAATCTCCCCTTGCCAGAACCCTTTTGTTTCGATCGTGTTCCACAAGTCCTGATAAAAACCTTTTGACTGTCTGCCAGATTTAAGTATACTAGGGTTTTTGCCAATCACTTCTTCTTCCTGATAACCTGTGATTTCTGTAAATGCGGGATTTACGGAAATAATTTTTCCTCCCTTATCTGTTACCAGTATCCCCTCAACAGTGTGGCTAATAACCTGGCTTGCAACTTCCATTTTCCCTTGGAAATACATCCAAATAACAAGTATTAGACTGGCAAGCGCTACTTCAGACAATGCCATAAAGCCAATTGCATAATGGCCCGTTATATTAAATAACAATGTCAGGATCAGCGGCGGGAAGAATCCGCCAAGCCCCCCCATTGCAGAGACAATTCCGTTAACAATACCAGCCTGCTTTTGGAAGTACATTGGCACAAGCTTAAAGATGACGCCATTACCAATCCCTGCTGAAAATGCAATGCTCAGGCAGCCAAATGTATACCATGTGATAGATGGAGATAACGAAAGAATCACTGCAGAAACGGTATAAATCCCAAAAACGAACATAAGCAGAATCAGAGAGTGGAAGCGATCAGCAAGCCAGCCTCCAATCGGTCTCATAGCAGTTGCAAGGACAATAAAACCAGCAGTTCTTAACCCCGCGTCCACTTTATCCAATTCAAAATGTGCAACAAGGAAGTTTGGCAGATAAATGGTGAAAGCGACAAAAGAACCAAATGTAATAAAATAGAACAGGCTTAGCAGCCAAAGCTTTTCATTTTTATAGACCCCTTTGATTTGTTCAAGGAGTGGCGTATTAACCTTAACCTCTTTTTTATCACCAAGAAAGAAGTTGGCGGCAACAAAGATTCCAAGAATAACAAGGTAAATTTGTACCGTTGCTGACCATCCAAATTTAGTAGCCACAACAGGAGCAGCAAAAGCAGTAACAGCTGTTCCCAGGTTACCGGCACCGTAAATTCCATTTACAAAGCCGTGTCGTTCTTTAGGGTAATACTTTGGAAGTGATGTCACCCCGACTGAGAATACGGCTCCTCCGAGTCCTAGGAATAACCCACCAATCAATAGATCGGTAATAGTATCAGCTATGCTGATATAGTAAACAGGAAATAATAGCAGGATAAAACTGAACATAAAAATCTTTCTTGCACCGAATTGATTGGCATAGTAGCCTAGAGGTATGCGAAGCAAGGATCCGAGGATTACCGGAACTGCTGTAATAAGCGCCAGCTTATCAGCTGGAATATTAATATCTTCCTTAATAAATGGCATAAGTGAGGATATTAATACCCATACCATAAAGCCGGCTATTAAATTCATCGTCTGCAAAGGAAGCTGAATTTTTCTTATCATTGTTTTCACGCTCTCTTCTTAATTACATATTTTAAACCAGCATCCTTATCAAATGCGGCCCATTCCTGCTCCGATGCTTCCACAGAGGAAGTTAAAGGAACCGCAAAGAAATTCATATGGTCAAAATAAATGCGCAAGTGTGTTCCATCAGGGCACAGCCTGGTTTTTTGTATGATTTTAGGAACAAAGGGGGCTTTGTCATTCCCCTCTTCATCTAAAATCGCTACCTGAACATTTTGCAGAACAAATGCATCCAAATCTTCTTTTTTAATGAGTTCCACAGCTGCCGCACCCTCTCTTTGCAGGATAGATATACATTTGGTAGCCCTGCAAATATCTCCAGAAAGAGTCACCGGCATGGTCTTCAATATAATCAATGGTTTCATCCTCAGACTCCCATTTGCTCATACCTTTTACTTCGGCTATAACAATATCCATACCGCTCTCATTCTTTTCATCAAGGTACCAGTTCAAGCGTACCCCTTTAAATAACTCGGAAAGCATTTGGTCAACCTCTGATGCAAAGTTTCCAGATGCCTCTCTGACAAAACAAAAATCAAGATAAGTTTCACTGTTCATTAAAATCACGCCCTCATGTTAATCGTCTTTTTATAAGCGAATACGGCCAAGGGAAATAATACAATATTTAACCCGCCAAAAATTAACACATTCACATAGTTTTCGTAATAATACTGGTGGACCATATACTGGGTAAATACGATATTCATCATTAATATAGCGGCCAAAATGATGACGCCTATATAGCTACGCTTCATAACGTTTCACCCTCACTGCATAAATTGCACCGTTTTCCACTTTAACCTGTATTTCTGGAAGCGGCCTTCTTGGCGGTCCGGCAGTCGGCGCCCCAGTTTCCACATCAAACTTTCCGTGGTGGCAAGGACAAACCATTTCCCCTTGTTCCTTCACCCAAAAGACTGGGCAGCGCAGATGTGTACAGGCGTTTTGGTAGGCAACATAATTGTTTTCTGATAATCGAATGAGGATGGCATCATCATGATCTCCAGGAAACTTAAAATCCACAGCATCGCCAATCGGCAATTTGCTTACATCTGTAATTTTTTTATGCGGATATTCTTTTTCGCCAAGCCCCATTAATTCTTTTGCCGCTACAGCACCCCATGGAAGGGAGGAAACTGCAAATACGCCTGCAGCTCCAACCAATGTTTTCATAAATCCCCGTCTATCCAGCTTTCTTTCATTATTCCGTTCAATATTATGAGTATAGTTATCTTCGTTAAAGGGAATTTTATTATTTTTATCTGACATCCCTAATCCCTCCTAATACAGCTTTGTAATTCCCTGCAGGATTCCCGGCAGATTTACTTTCACGTTTGTTTCGCCTTCCAGGTATGGCATGCTTGTGACCCATTTGCCGTTATCAAGGTTAAATTGTTTCTTTTTGTTTTCAATTTCCTCATCTGTCAGCCATTGCAGTGTATTGGATGGACACACACTTGCACACATTGGCGGAATGCCATCCTTCGTCCGGTCAATACATAAATCGCATTTATACATTAAGTTCTGTTCAGTATCAAACTTCGGTATGCCGTAAGGGCAAGCAATCGTACAGTTTTGGCAGCCAATGCATTTTTCTACGAGGGCAGATAAAACTGCCCCTGTTTCATGGATCTGGATTGCCTGGGCAGGACAGCTTCTCGCACATGCCGGATTCTCACAGTGAAGGCACATAAGAGGCATCGTCTGCCGGTTAACCAGAGGGTTTACATCGTAAACATAGTTCCTGTTGCGTTCCTCATGTCCTCCGCATTGCGTACATGCTGCCAGGCATGAACGGCATCCTATACAGTTTTCCAGTTCCAAGTACAGCCTCTTTTTCATTTATTGCACCTTCTTTATTTCGACTTTTTCCAGCTGTGCAGCACATGCTTTAAATTCCGGCATCCGGGAAATTGGATCCAGCGCTGCAATTGTTAATAGATTAATAGAGTCTTCGTGTCCAAAATGATAAGGAACGAAAACCGTATCCTTTCTGATTGCCTCTGTTATTTTCACTTTATAGATGGCTTCGCCTCTTCTAGTAAACAGGCGTACTCTTTCTTCATGATCCATATTATATTTTGCTGCTGTTTCAGGATGAACCTCTACAAATGGCTCAGGGCACATGTCATGCAAGAACGGAATTCTTCTTGTCTGGTTGCCGGATAAATAGTGATAGACAACGCGTCCGGTTGTTAAGCGGAGCGGGTATTTTTCACAAGGTTCTTCTGCCGGCGGACGGTAAGGAAGTGCGCAAATTTTCGCTTTTCCATCAGGGTGATAGAACTTTTTATCAAGAAACATATGCGGTGTTCCCTGATCATTCTCATCCTTGCATGGCCAAAATACGCCGTCTTGCTTCTCGATCTTATCCCATGTGGCGCCATAGTAGTCAGCATAGCCGCCTTTACTTGCCAATCTAAATTCATCTGCAACATCTCTTGCTGTTTTCAAATGGGAAAATTGCTTTCCTCTTCCTAGCCGTTCAGCCAGCTCTACTTGGATCTGCCAGTCTGGCTTGGATTCTCCTACAGGCTCCTGTGCTTTATTGATTTTGATAATTCGTCCTTCAATGTTTGTTACAGTTCCCTCATCTTCGGACCAGGTTACCGCTGGGAGTACGACATCTGCAAATTCCGCGGATTCAGAAAGATAGAAGTCCGAACATACCATGAAGTCTAAACTCTTCAGCGCCTTTCTTACGAAGTTCTGATTTGGCGCTGAGACTGCAGGGTTTGAGCAAAGCAGATACAATCCGCGGATTGTTTTTTCTTTCATTAATTCGAACATTTCATAAGCAGAAACACCCGGTTTCGGCATTTCGTCTGGTGTGATGTTCCATACCTGGCAAACTTCTTTCACATGCTCAGGATTTGTGATTTTACGGTAGCCTGGCAGCAAGTCGGACTTTTGTCCATGCTCCCTTCCGCCCTGGCCGTTACCCTGCCCTGTAAAAGTGGCTACTCCTGATTTCGGACGGCCGATCTTTCCTGTGACAAGTGCCATATTTGTGTAAGCTGACACATTGTCTACACCTTTATGCTGCTGTTCAACTCCACGCGCAAACATAACCACCGCGTTCGGTGCTTTGCCGTAAAGCTCAGCTGCGCGAATGATTTTTTCTGGTGCCACACCAGTCAGCAAGCTCGTGTATTCCGGCGTAAAATCTTTAACAAGTTCTTTTGTTTCTTCAAATCCGTTTGTATGGTTATTAATGAATTCTTCATCTATATAGCCTAACTCGATTAGCTGATTCACAATCCCATTTGCAAGCGCAAGGTCAGTGCCCGGCTGTAAATCAAGGTGAAGATCTGCCCTTCTTGCAATTGGGGTTTCGCGTGGATCTACAACAATGATATAGCCGCCTCTTTCCTGGACATTCCAGATTCTGAACATGGAAGTTGGATGGCATTCAGCCGTGTTGCTTCCTGCGATAAACAGGCAATCTGTTTCATGGATATCTGTCCATGGCAGCGTTGACCCTCTATCTACTCCGAAAGATCGGAGGAAACCGCCGGCTGCGCTTGACATACAGAAGCGGCCGTTATAATCGATATACCGAGTTCCCATTGCAACCCTTGCAAACTTGCCAGTCAAATAACATTTCTCATTTGTCATGGATACGCCACTGAATACAGACAGTGTATCTTTGCCATATGCAGATTGAAGTTCAGTAAATTTCTTTGCAATTAGATCGTATGCCTCATCCCAGCTTGCTTCCCGGAATCCTTCAGTTGTTCCTTTTAAGGAAGCATCATCCCTTATCAGCGGTTTTAAAAGCCGGTCTTTATGGTTTGTCTGCTGATAGGCAGTAACCCCTTTAGGGCACATCTTTCCAACTGTAACCGGCCAATCATATCGGGGTTCGACTCCGATTATTTTATTTGTCTGTGTGTTAACCCGCAGGTTCATTCCGCACTGCATACCGCAATAGCTGCAATGAGTTTTGATTAATTTTTCATTTGGATGGTTTAAATTCTCGATTTCTTTAAAAAACTTATCCCTTTGCATTCTGGTTTGCCTCCTTGACCTTCACTTCATGAGTAGGGAATCCGGAGAATTGTGCAATCCGGTATTTTCTTCGGCAAGGAAGGCACATTTCTGCAAGATGGTGGCCTTCCTTTGTTTTAAACTGAATATCGTTCACGCCGAGCACATCGACGACATCTTGTGATTGTTCTGATGAAACAAACTGATCTCCGCACACTTTACATTCCTTCATAGCTTGCTCAGCATAATGCTCTCTATAGTTTCTTGCCAGAACACTCATTGGACGGAATGGAATATGTGCAAGCTTACCGAATGGCAGATAAATTAGCGTAATAATGACTGACCACTGATGAATCAGGGACATTGCGGGCTGTCCAGCACCGTGTAAAAAGATGTTCATAAATGTAAGAGCTAATCCGGTAACACTTACAAGAAGCAGCATGTATAACGGCAAGAAATCATAAAGGAATTTCTGTTCCGCTCTTGCCTGCATATTTTTCAAGCGGCGGTATAGAGCCATGCAAACGCCCGCGATAACCATTACAGCCGTAATATTCAATGCGTTATAAGAAAGATTTGCGATGATACCATCAGCAGGAACTGTCATCACCTGCATTCCTAATGCAATAATGTTGTAGTAGCCATTGTCATCCATCGTAAAATACATCCAGCCAAAAACGAGCGGAAATGTTACAAAGCAGGATAGAATACATCCCCAACCGATTAATACGTGCTGGGTCCATCGGTAAATTCCCCTATTCCAGATGAAATTGTAAGTGGCAAGATGTTCAACAGAAGTTTTTGGAGTTGACTTCCTGAATAATAATTTAAGTCCCTTTTTAAGGATGATCTTTGTCGGCGGCCGTTCACCCCAGGCAATAAACCGGTAAAAGAAACCTCCAATAAAAACGATTGTTCCAACCATATATCCGTAAAGGTTCAAATCAACATGTGTAAACATTCTTGTACCGATAAAAGATAAGATTGCCAGTGCTGTTACTGATAAAAACATCGACTTTGCGAAATGTGATGCAAATGCATTGTTTAGTGTATTTCCTGTTTTTTGATTGACTGCAGCTTTTGCCTGCATATTAACTCCTCCTCATTCACAAACAATTACCTTAACCTTATTGTAAAAGCGGGAAGAGATTTTCCATATCGGGGAAACTCCCCATTAGGAGGGGGAAATTCCCCTATCTTAGACAAAAGGAAACTTTCATAGTGTTAAGTTGAATGAATCAGGCATTAATGTAAGCAAGTAAACTCTGCTCTTTTCTTTTTTAAGTAAGACATTTTCTGTACATTAATAAGGGAAACAAAAAATAGACCTATTTTAAGGTCTTCAATTTGAAACTATATATAACAATAACAATCATTCGTATATCACATGAGGAGGCGGGCTGATGAAAAGGAATTTGATTATACTGCTCATTACATTATTGGTGGAATCTGTGATTACCCTCTTTATTTCAAGAGCATTATCCATTCGATTTATAGAAGTTATGTTTTTTGCAGGAGTGGTTTTTACCGCTTTAAGTGTATGGTTCTCTGGGAGCGGAGGAACGGTCACGAGGTTTATTGACATCACAACAAGTGCCCGAACTGGATTTTTAACAAAGCGTGAAGAGTTTCACTTCAGGCCAAATAATGTTGTTCTGGGTTCAGCGATTTTCCTTATTGTTGGATTGGCTTTTTTTGTTTTGCTTTTAACAAACGTGATCCCTCCTGCTTAAAAAAGTGCAGGCGACCTTTTGTATATGATAAAATAAACTTAATCTTTTCGAAGGAGTTGTTATAATGGCTAAATCAGCTGCAAAAAAATTCCGTGATAAAGCTGTTCGCGAGGGAAAAAGAAATCCTGAATCAAACCGCAGTCCATTTGCATTTGAGGATATGCGTACAAGACAAACGAAGACCAAGAAAGATAAATTATATAGTTGCAAATATAAGAACCGCTTTTCTGATCGAGACAGGAGAGATGGTTCTTTTTTTATTTACCCTAAGGTCTGTTAAACCGGCCTGTTGATTTGGATTCGTTGATAATGATAAATTCGTTGATATAATCCCTGTTTTCGTTGATATACCCTAATTTTCGTTGATAAAATTATCTTTAGCTTTGAAAAAGCTTTTAGGCAACCAGCAAGACACCTAAAGTTTACTAAAAAGCATTTTTTGTCCCATATCCTAAAAAAATCCCCATAAAACGAAAAAATACGGCCAAAATAGCCGTATTCCTTCCTAATATATTTAATTATCTGTTCAAAATACCCAATTCTGCAATATTCCTGCGGGTTTCGTCATCACCCAATTCATAAATTATCCGATATATTCCTTCCATTGTGGCATCATATTTGTGATTTTGAGTTTCTTCTTTATCTTCCGCCAATGGAACATGTGCAAGTTCAAATGTTTTCATATCCGCATCATAATTTTGTCTGATATAATCGGCTAATTTTGCTATTTCTTTATCCGTAGCAAAAATTTTAAACTGCCAGTCAGCTGCTTCATCTGGTACAGGATATACTTGAGCATTTTCAATATCTATATAATATGGCTTTTTAGCTTGTTCCATGATTTTATCTCCTCTCTTTCATTTATTGGGTATTTACCACAAATGAGTGGACTTTAACCCCCTCCTCTTCATTTTTAGGAGGCATTTTATATTTGCTTTTGGGCATGATATACCTGTGCAATTTTAGGAAGGTGGCACATATCATGAATTTTTTCAGGAGGTATACAATGGGTATTTTAAGCGGTAATCCGAAAGACGAGCCGATGCACTATGGCGAGGTCTATAGTGCCTGGTCTTACTTGTTGGCAGGCAAGGGCATGGCATCAGCCTATCAAACGATGCTTAGCCATTCTGGAGATGAAGACTTGAAGAAATTGCTTGAAGAAGCGATCCGCCTTTCCAAGCAAGAAGAAGAACAAATCGAGGCACTCTTAAAGGAGAACGGAGTTGGGCTGCCTCCAGCACCGCCTGACCGCCCTGATGCATGCGTGAATGATATTCCAGCTGGTGCAAGGTTTATGGATCCTGAAGTAGCTGCCAAATTATCCGGGGATATCGCAGCAGGAATGGTTGGATGCAGTACAGTTATGGGCCAATGTATTCGTGAAGACATTGCCGCCATGTTTGGTCAATTCCATACGCAAAAAGCTGCACTGGGTGTTAAGGTTCTCCGTATGAATAAGGAAAAAGGATGGCTCATTCCTCCTCCGCTTCATCTTCATAAATCGGATAATTGCTAATAAAAAAGCAGAGCGAGAGCTGTACAACTATCAATACTTAGAGAAAAAGAGCAGACCCTATTTTTTAGGGTCTGCTCTTTTTCCATCATATACGCTTTTTAAAGCTAGGGCTTAATTCACTCCATACATCAAAAAGGTTTCCGTCCGGATCGGAAAAAACAAAATTTCGGCCTGGATGTCCGCGGTTTTCAATCTCACCTATTTTAACATTTTGTAAAAGAAGCTCTTCATGCAAACCTTTCAATTGCGCGAGACCATCTACTTCAAAAGTAAGAGAAAAACGCTTGTTACCTTCAGAATCAAAAAAGTTCATGCTCTCTTGTTCAGGAGACTCAACAAGGAAGAAACTTTGGCTGGCCATATTGATAATGGCCATTTTCCCCTTTTCATCTTTGTAGCTCTCAACGGCTCCGAGTTTATCCGTATACCATTTTAGTGAGTTACTAACATTTGTAACAGGTATGTAGGCTGTTCCAACCCTTAGCAGCTTTTGTTTCATTAAAAAATCCCCCTTCAATTAAATTCTCCTATTGTTAATTCTATCCAAAACTATAAATTCCTTTTTGGTTCTGTTAACTTGAGTGTAGATTTCCGCTCCAAATAACACCTGCAAATCAGCTTATAGCTTTAACATAGCCAAACACAAAAAAGCCCTAGTCTTGAATAAGACTAAGGCTCGTTTTTGTTTAAGTATATTTACTATCACTAGAATCAGGGGACACCATACCCCCTGCACCGCTTGAATTGATATCAGGGTCAGCTCCTTCAGGCTGTGATGGAAGTACTTTATTTTTCTTTTGGTTTGGAAGGCCAGAATGCTCCTGGAGATATTTATCATTTTCCATGATCGTGACAACATGAAAACCTGTTCCACCCAGCTGTTCTTTCAATTGATCAAATACCTTTGTTTGGTCCTTATTCAATTCCTTTTCATCGTATTGAAGCTCAACGTTAATTGTTTTCATGATAGCAACCTCCTTTTTAAAATTATTTTCCCGAATGTCCTTTTCTTAAACTGCAGCAGCATTTAAAATGGTAAAGTTTTTTTCTATAAACTGTTTATGATACTAAAAATAGGTTATAAGTAAAATAACAACTAGAACGGGAGCTTGATAGATGATTAAGGAAACAGAGTATTTGGCGTTTATTAAAGAAATTGGTCGTCTGTTTAATGATTATTACACATGCCGTGATGAGAAAATGAAACAGGTTCTCCTGGATGATATCAGACTCATCGGGCAGGTACTCCATTAAATCCTCCTTTTGACTAAGGATAAAAATTCCAATTTGTTCATTCCTTCTGGATTTTTGAATATATTAAAGTATGTTGATTCAGATGAAAGGAGCAGAAGCATGTGGTTTTGGATTCTGATCATCTCCATTCCTATTATAATCCTGGCTATTTTGGAAGAAACGATTCAATTTATCGTTAACCGTAAAATTTTTGGGAAAAGTGAAAAACAGTTTAAATTAAAAGAGAACTTCCGGCATGTAAAGAATAAATTTGTGCACAAGAAAAGCCCTTCCCAATAAGGAAAGGCTTTTCGTCTATAAATGCAGTTTCGGCGGCCTGCCATGAAAAGGCCACCCTTGATCGATCTTAGCTATCCTTTTAGAAATAATAAGAAATTAGGATTCTTCTATTTCTGTATTCTCTGCTTTTTCTTCGGCGGGCAGTACTTGTTTTCCTCCGGACATCCGCTGCTTTTTCAAAGCAAAATAAGTATCCAAAACCCTTCTGCCTATTTCATAGTTGGCTGTATGTCCGCTTCGGCCCTGATACGCCCATGGAACAATAACAGACATGGCAATTTCAGGATTGTTATGCGGTGCATAGGCAACCAGGCTTAAATTCATCACATCAATTAGGGGATCTCCTTTTTTTCTAAGAGGTCCATCGTAAAAAGCCTCCGCTGTACCTGTTTTTCCAGCCGGAGAATAAGGAGCATCAGCAAATCGTCTGTATGCTGTTCCTTCCGGATGCTGCATAACCTGCCTTAATCCTTCTTTCACAGTGCTTAGCTCTCTATCCGTCACATCGATTGTATTCAGAACAGTTGGCTGAATATCCTTCCAAATTGGCCCTAATTCGCTTTGCACATTAGATGGCTCTCGAATTTCTTTTACAAGGCGCGGCTGAATTCGGTAGCCCCCATTCGCAATGGTTGATATATATTGTGCCATTTGCATTGGAGTATAGGTATCATACTGGCCAATTGCAAGGTCAAGCAGGAAGCCAGGCAACCGAAGCGGACCTTCATACCCTGCCATCTCATTTGGCAAGTCAATGCCAGTCCTGACCCCGAGACCAAACTGACCGAAGGAATCTCTCATATCTTCAAAGGCCCTTGGATTTTTAAAACCAAGAGGCTGATCATAAGCATATCGTGCATCCGCAATTTCGACAGCTGTTTTAAACATATAAACATTGGAGGAAATACGCAAAGCCCTGGTCTCGTTCATGACAGCCTGAAAATTAAACCAGGATTTTTTCACCTGCGGAGTTCCTGCAATTTTCATTGGAGCGTCCAAGAAAGTTGTTCCTGGAGTAATGGCACCTGTTTTATATCCTGTCAAAACCGTTGCTCCCTTAACTGATGAACCAACATTATATGAGGAGGCGATTGTTCCAAGCGCATAATCCTGCAGAACGGTCTTGCCGTCTTTATCTTTGCCGATCATCTTTCCAGCCATCGTCATGACTTCTCCTGTATGGGGATCCATTAACACAACAAATGCACGATCCATTAAATAGGTTCCGCCCGTCCGTTTTGCCTTCCATATTTCCTCTTCCAATACTTTTTCCACTGCCCTCTGGAGATCCATATCAATCGTAAGTACAAGGTCTTTTCCTCTCTTACCTTCCGAAACCATCTCACTTCCAAGAATTTCACCTTTTTTTGTAATAAGCCGCTCTTTTGATTTTTGTCCATGAAGGACATCCTCATATTGCATTTCAAGATAGCTTTTCCCTACCCGTTCATTTCTGCTGTAATCTCTTGCAAGAAAATAATCCAGCCGCTCCTCAGGAAGCCCCTCGTTAGAATCTGTAACTTTCCCGAGAACTGTTTGAAGTGTATTGCCAAAAGCATATGTACGATCCCAATCTGTAGTGGTATTGACTCCCGGCAAATATTGCAGGTTTTCACTTACAGCCGCGTATTCTTCAGGTGTTACACTCTCATTTTTTACAATTTGAGGGGTCATGGCATAGCCGCTTGTAAACTCTCTATAGATTGCGAGAACCTCAAGATCTTGTTCACTTAGCTGATTAAGATCTTCATCTGTAATTCTTTCAAGCTGCATCTCATAGATTTTTTTATCGGTGAGCTTTTTGTTTTCAAAAAGCTCCCATTCCTCTTCAGTAATTTTTTCTTTTACAGCTTCAGGATTTCTCATAATCCAAAAATCCTTTTTATCACGTTCCCTTACTTTATCAGGCTTTTTATCAATCAGCACAGCCAGCCGTTCTGCAACCTCCACCATTTCTTCCTGTTTGGCATTCCGGTTTGTGTACGTAATCGCACTTTTTGGGACATTATCAACAATCAGCTGATGATTCCTGTCCAGCATCCTTCCCCTTGGAACCGGGTTGGACACGATAACGTCTTCTGTCCGCTCAACTTCCTTTTTATATGTCTCACCATTGACAATCTGAACAACACCCAGCCTTAAGATAAGCAATGAAAATAGGATAAAAACTGCAAAGAATAATAAATTGACCCTAAATGGCACATGGCTTTTCTTTTTCTTTTTTCCCATGCTGGAATCTCCCCCCTTTATGAACACTATGGCTGTTTTGCAGAGATCCTTCAAAACCTTTTATACTCTGTTAATTTATTCCACAAATATTGTAAAATTCCTGCCAGATCATGCACGGAAGTAATGGTTATTGCAGAAACATACCAGGCTATAGTCAAATAAATTTCGAAAAAGAAAATTTCATGGTAGGATTTTTAAGATTGCAGTTGAAAATGTTATACGAAGTATTCATTCCAGGAGGGATTATGATGGAAAGATCACAAAAGCTTTTAAACTATTTTTTATCGCATCGCAGTGTAACAAATGAACTTGTCGGGAAAATTGAAGCGGCAAATTATGATTACAAACCGACTGAAACAAGCATGCCTGCCGGAAAATTAGTCACTCATATGCTCACTTCCTTTTACATGTTTGCAAGAACCGTAAAAGAAGGAAATGGAGCGGTCTTTGGAGAAAAATTGGATGACGTGCCGCAGAATCTTTCTGAAGCAGCTGAGACCCTCACAGAAAAGACAAAAGATTTAATATCTTCACTGACAAATGAGGAATTGGAAAGAAGCATTGATATGAAGCAGATCTTTGGAATGGAATTAACAGGAAGCCAGCTTCTTCAGATTGCCATGGACCATGAAATCCATCATAAAGGCAACTTATTTGTTTATGTTCGTGAGATGGGGCATACAGACCTGCCGATGTTCGTAAGCAGAGGATAGGAAAAAGGACGCCCCGGCGGCGTCCTTTTTTATAAACTATTAAGCGGAGAAATCAATTCTGCCATCTCATTTTTAGGAGAATTAACTTTAGATGATACCGGATACTTATCCATTTTCTCAGCCGGATAAGGAACTAATAAAGATTTCAAGTATTCAGTGTCATCAAAGTTGGGATTAAGCCAATCCTCAAAATCGCTTTCTTTTAATATGACCGGCATCCGATCATGGACTTCTTCTGTTACTTCATTAGGGACTGTTGTAATGATTGTACAGCTCATTAGGGGATTATCGCCTTTATCCCACATATCCCATACTCCAGCAAAAGCAAAGGGCTCCTCATTCTTTATAATAAATCTGTAAGGCTGTTTTCCTTCCTCTGTTTTCTTCCATTCATAAAAGCCGTCAGCCGGGATAAGGCACCTTTTGCTTTTAAAAGGTTTTTTAAAACTGGGCTTTGAATCAATGCCTTCCGCTCTGGCATTAATCATTTTATAGCCAATTTTTTCGTCTTTGGCCCAAAAAGGCACAAGTCCCCACTTCATCTGTTTGCCAATCCGCTGCTCCCCGCTGCCAATAATCGTTAATATATTCTGGCTAGGTGCAATATTATACCTGGGAACAATCTCGCCCCCTGAATATTCAAATTCAAATGTCATTTGAAGTTTATTAATTGTCTCTGTTAAGGTGAAACGCCCGCACATTTCATTTACCTCCATTCTAAAACAATCCTGTTAGCCAACGATAATTCTCTCTTTAGGATAATGGTAGTTATCATCGTACTGCTCATGTTTATTGATAAGGAACAAGAAGGATAGGATTCCAATTCTTCCGATAAACATAAGGGCAATAATAACGTACTTCCCGAATGTGCTTAGATCAGCAGTAATTCCCATCGACAAACCCGTTGTCCCGAAGGCCGAACATACTTCAAAAATTATTTGCATGAGAGTAAACTTTTCTGATATGGATAAAAGAATAACTGCGATAAAACAGAGCCCTACAGCCATCATTGTGACAATGACAGATTTATTTACGTCCTCCTCATGAATCTCTCTTTTGAAGATTTTAATCGTCTTCTTCCCTTTGGCAAAATGATAAATATGCAAAGCATTAAGAGCGAATGTGGTTGTCCGGACACCTCCCCCTACAGAGCTTGGAGAGGCACCAATAAACATCAAAAAGCTAATCACAAGTAAAGTCGGTTCAGAAAATTGGGCAACATCCATTGTCGCCAATCCCCCATTCCTTGTTGTCGAGGATTGAAAAAACGCATAGAAGAAAGCTTCATGCCACTCTTTACCCTTAAAAAAGTGATTAAATTCCAATAACAGAATCAAAATGGTACCTAAAAGCATTAAAAAGAAAAAGGTAAGTGTTGTTAATTTCGTATATAGCGTAAACCTGAAGAATTTATCTTTATTAAATAAAAAGGCTTTTAACTCTATTAAAACAGGAAATCCGATTGCACCAAGAGTAAGTAAAAGAATATTAATCGATTGCACAAAATAGTCATTTGCAAATGGCACAAGCGATGAACCTGTAATATCGAAGCCTGCATTTGTGGTGGCACTTACAGAGGCGAATGCCCCTTGCAGAAATGCCTCCTGCCAAGTTGGGTAGTAATTAAGAAAATAAAAGCCAAGTATTAATGCGCCAATGAATTCAATTGCAAGGATCAAAAGCAGGATTTGTTTGACCAATACAACCAGTCCCGCCAGATTGGTCTGATTTTGATCGATCATAATCAAGCGCCTCTCTTTAAGGCCAATCCTTTTCCTGACTACCAGCCATAGAAAGGTTCCAAGTGTCATAATGCCAATACCGCCAAACTGAAGAATGAACATTAAAAAGAAAATACCCGTGGTACTGAATGTATCTACTGTTGACACAACGGATAGCCCAGTTACACTTACTGCACTAACCGCAGTAAACAAGGCATCTGTAAAAGTCCAGGTCATCCCAGGTTTATGAGCGACAGGCAAACTTAATAAAACAACAGAAATCGATACTGCGACAACATAGAAAGAAACGATTAGCTGTGTTGGTGTTAAAGCATTAATTTTTTCCTTAATCCAGTTCATTTGGCTCACCAATTCATTATGTCTTTGAAATACCCTTACGATAAATCAAAATATGTAATCCTGCAAGTTAAAATTTTTTCCGGTTTTTTACTGAAGACATTAATCTATTTTGCAGGATGGAGCATATTAAAACTGTTGAGCACTTTATTTAAAGGAGGATTTGACATGACAAAACAAGGCAGACAAAATGCAAACCAAACGAGAGAACAAATTGAAAAGCAGGATAAAAGAAATGATATTGAGCTAGGAAGCGAGTTCCAGATCGGGAACAATAACTCCCAAAGCCAGAAGAAAAGCGGAAAACAAATTAACAAGAAGTAATATGGAATCCCCCGGTTATGGGGGATTCAGACTGTAGACAACCTCGATGAAAATCGGATTTGCTACTAACGGGTTCTTTTACCTGTCACAAAAATCCAATGTGTATTTTAAAATGACCATCAATTTGTATGTGAATTTGATGGTCATTTTTCATTGATATAACGCGAATAATTCTAAAAACAGGCTTGAAACTGTGGTCCAATTTGTATTTCGAAATGTAAGGTTACAGAGATTTCTGTTACCTCGCAAATTGGATTGCAAAATGCTGTGTTTTTTAGTTACAATACTAAGTTTCTCTTTGGCTCTGTAATTATTCATTGATGATTTTCCTATAGGTATGAGAATTAATAGGCGGAGAATTTCCGGCTAAAGTATATAGAGGAAGCTTAAGAAGCAGAGATAAGCGGAGGAATTCCGGTTAACTGCTCTAAATAAGCCAAAATTCAAAGATTTGGATCATATAAGCGAAAAAGCTCCGCTTATTCTTAAGGAAATATGGGTATTTCCCCTTTTAAACGGAATTTTTCCGGTTATTTTCAAACACAGTGAAATCAACATTTAGTTTTATAACAGTACTTTGGCCATAAATTGCATTATACACTAGATGGCACTTTGTAATATTCTTACATAACAAAAAGCCCTGCATTTTGCAGGACAAAATGTATAACAAATATAAGCAGATCTTCAAACGTATTATTATAAAAAGTGACAGGTATCGGAACCCGTTGATTTGCTACAGTCTTTTTTATTCCGTCTTTGAAATGGGCCTGTTGATTTCCGTTCCAGGTGCTTCGCTTTCCCGGGCTGCCCGGGGAGCCTCCTCGTCACTCCGCTCCTGAGGGGGCTCCCCTGACCCTTGTTCCCGCAGGAGTCTTTGCACCTTCCACTCCAATCAAAGATGAATCACCAGTTATGGGGGATTTTTTATGTTCTCACTGTATAAAGCTGACCATCAACAGCAAATGAAATTCGTCCTGTTTCCTCAGAAACAATAATGACAACTGCATCCGTCTTCTCTGTAATTCCCAATGCAGCCCTATGTCTTGTCCCCAACTTCTTCCCCTCTATGCTTTTCCTTGCTAGAGGTAAAATGTTGCCTGCCGAGACTATCATATCTTCTCTTATTAGGGTCCCTCCATCATGGAGAGGATTTCCGGGATAAAAGATCGTTTCCAGCAAGGTATGGCTAACCTTTGCACCAATTGGCGTTCCATTATGCAGATAATCATCTAGCGGCTGTTTTCTCTCCACGACAATGAGCCCGCCATGCCTTTTTTCCGATAAATGCTGGGCGGCCAATGACAAGTTTGAATATTCCTTTGTATATGGTGATAAATAAGATTGCAAATAATAAGTGGAAGCAATGTTGTGGGCATCTGTCACCATCTTCTGCAATCTTTCAAAATCGGATAAAATACAGCAGTTGAAGTCCTCCAGCGTTTTGGAAAGTGAATGAAGCTGCTGATCTATATTGCCAATATATCGGTTTAAGTCATTACGATATTGTTCCTCGCCATAAATCACTGGACTTCCTCCAATCATTTTTTATATTAGTACCTTTTCCTGTTAAAAAATATTTATCCACTTACATACTTAACAGAAGAGTCTGTTAAAGCTCTGTGTTGGCACCCTGTTGATTAAAACGGAAGTCGCGCTTTCCTCAGGAGGCTTATTGTAAGTGCCAGCGGGACAAGCGAGTCAAAGGGAGTCCCTGCAGGCTTAATGCTTGAAGGGGATCCCTGACTATCCGCGGAGAAGCGGACGCCTGGATCGAAAATTAGCTGCCCAGTTTAACAGAAATAGGTTTAGAAACCGTAAAAAAGGATTAAATATAAGTATTACGCAACGAGGTGATAGACATGTTTGAGATTTTGGCAAAACAATTTGAAAAACCTGAAGGAATAATGGGTAAACTTGCGGGCAAAATTATGTATTTTGAAAACCGCAAGATTAATAAATGGACAGTAGGAAAACTCAAGATAAAACGCAGAGATTCTATTTTAGAGGTGGGTTACGGTCCCGGATACAGCATTCGTTATATTATGGACAATTACCGCCATGTGGAAGCTGATGGAGTCGACGTTTCAAGAGATATGAAATCAGCTGCCGCAAAGCTGAATGACGATTGTATCCAGCAAGGGAAAGTCAGGTTGTTCGTTAAGGACATACATGATTTCTTACCTGATAAAAAATATAACAAGATCTTCTCTGTTAACAATTATCCTTTATGGACCAAACCAAGAGAATCCTTGCAGTATTTATACGGAATGCTTGAAAGCAAGGGAAAGATCGCGATTACAGTGCAGCCGCGAGAAGAAGGAGCAAATGAAACGATAACGAAAAGTCTGGGACATGTAATGAAAGCAGATATGGAAGCAGCCGGCTTCCATTCCATATCTGTTTCTTATAAGAATGCACGCCCAGTGTTAGCAGTCTGTGTAACAGGAATTAAATAAATAATTTAAAAGGAGTGGAGAAATGATATTCTCCACTCCTTTTGTGTGCTGCATTACCAGCCGCGGCTGGCGCCTCCGCCTCCGGAAGAACCGCCTCCCCCTCCACGGGGACCGCCGCCTCCACCCCCTCCGCCTCTTGAGAGGATGGATAAAATGGCATATGAAAATGCTCCGCCAAAAAATTTTATATCAAGGAATAAAAAACCGACGACAATAATGATGAGCAGCCAGGATGGAATGCCTACCCCAGTGTCTTGGGTTTCGGCATTGGCATTTCCGCCATTGCCCTGCACAATATTTTCTCCGGCAGCCTCCTGTGCAAGAATCTTATAGGTTTCAACAATTGCCCTATTCGGCTGTCCTGCCTGAAGATTCGGGATTGTATACTGATCCAGGATCCTGCCGGCTTTTCCATCAGGAATCCGCCCTTCAAGTCCATATCCAACCTCAATTCGAACCTGACGATCCTCCATGGCAACTACTAATAAAACACCATTATTTTTTGCAGCGCTTCCTATTCCATATGTACGAAAAGCTTCATTTGTGTACTCTTCGATCGGCCTGCCTCCGGTCGTATCAACGGTAAGGACAGCAATCTGCGCAGAAGTCTGATCCTCGATCTGCCTGCCTAAATGATTTAAATCATATTTCTCCTGGTCATTAAGAACATTTGCAAAATCCTGAACATAAATGTCTCCGACCGGCTGGGGTATATGCTCATCTGCATGAGCTGGCAATACCCCTATTGCCAAAAGCAATATTAGCAGGATCGAGCTGATCCTGTGAATGGTCATTCTCCATTGCCTCCAAAGTCAACTTCCGGCGCTTCATTAGCCAGCGGATCGGCCCTAAAGTATTCTTTTTCATCAAAGCCAGTAATTCCGGCTACGATCGCACCTGGAAACCTTTTTACTTTCTTGTTATACACAGCAACCTGGTCATTGTAATCCTTTCGGGCAACGGAAATTCGATTTTCAGTGCCGGCAAGCTCGTCCATTAATTGAGTAAATTGCTTATCCGCTTTTAAATTTGGATAGTTTTCAACCACAACAAGTAATCTGCTCAAAGCGCTTGATAACTCGGCATTTGCTGCAGCTTCCTCTTCAGGAGACCGCGCACCGGCCAATCTTGCACGAGCATCAGAAATTGCCTGAATCGTCTCCTTTTCATGAGCAGCATAACCTTTTACCGTATTCACCAGGTTCGGTATTAAGTCCAGCCTCCTCTGCAGCTGGTTCTCAATTTGCGAATATGCCTGGTCTACATTTTCCTCTGCATTTACAAATCCGTTATAGCTGGACATCAGCATCATCCCCAGCACTACAACTACCGCAATAACGGCTATTAAAACTCCCATTCCTTTTTTCATATTTTGCGCCACTCCTGTTTCTAAGTTGTATTGTGCCACTTGCATGGTATTTTTCCTTTTTTGAGTGGATGTTAAACCTTAGGAAGGTTTTGAGCATTGGGAATGTTGACCAGGGAAGAGTGAGGCACCAAACAAACAACCGAAACCCATTCCGGGCTCCGGTCCAAATTTTCTCTTATTGAATAAAGTTTTTCGCAATAAGCTCGCTAAATTCAGGTTTGTCTTTAAGGAATTTTAAAGTATAGGATGAATCAGCAAATGCTTGGATGGCTTCGGCGTTCACTTCATAGGTGAATCCGATTCTTTCCCAGGCGCGGTCTACTACTTCTTTTTCAAGCTCCTGGCCTGTAACTTCCTTAATATCTTTAATGGTAATTGCTTTTGCCTCTTCGGGATTTTCTTCGATGAATTTTACAGCGTCCTTATGAGCGTCTACGATTTTCTGCACTTTATCAGGGCTATTTTTTACCGCTTCGCCAGTTGCTACTAATACTGATGCAGGTAAAGTTTCACCGAAGGATACTTCATCCCAGCCGATTACGACTTGAGCATTTGTTTCCTGTTCAATTACTGCTGCCCATGGTTCAGGAGCAACTGCAATATCAACTTTTCCAGTTTTCAGCATACTTGCATACTGAGCAGGGTTACCTGTCAGATGCTTCATTGTGCCGCCGATTCGGGCAGATGTGATGCCAGCTTCTTCTAAATACGTTTCATACTGAACATCGTGTGTGCAGCCAACACCTGGAGTGATAAACGTTTTCCCTTGGAAATCTTCAAGGGAGTTGATTTCTACCCCTTCTCTCGCAAGGACAACCGTCCCGCCAGTCGAGGCTCCCGCGATGACTTTCACATCTGCTCCAGTTGAGTAGTTGTTCATTGCTGGCCCTGGCCCAACAAGACCGGCATCTATGTCGCCAGTTTTAAGGGCTGTCATGAATGAACCGCCTTCAGCAAATGTTTTATATTCCACTTTTGTTCCATCCCCAAGCTGCTTTTCAAAGTAGCCCTGGTCTTTTGCCACCATTGCTGGGACATGATTGATGTTCGGAAAATATCCGATGACAATTTTGTCTTCGCTTCCGCTGCTCTTTTCAGATGAACCGCAGCCTGCAAGCAGCCCCGCGAATGTGAATAATACAGCGATCCATATAAATACCTTTTTCATATTTACCCCTCCTGATTAAGACTCAAGTCCCCATTTTTTTATAACTGATTTTTCAATGCGCTGGAAGATTAATTGGTCGACGATCATCCCAATCGTACCAATGATAATCATGACGCCAATAACAATATCCATTCTTCCAAAATCTGAAGCATATCGCAGCGTATATCCCAATCCTGGACCAGTGCTTAAAAGCTCACCGGCCATCAATGCCCGCCACGCGAATGCCCATGCAAGACGGGATCCAGTGACGACATATGGTATAGAAGCTGGGAAGATAACCCTTGTGAATAGGTCAATCCCATTTGCCCCCATGGTTTGTGCTGCTTTTATATATAAAGGTGATACATTCTTGATTCCTGTCCGCATATTCAGTGCCATTACAAATGTTCCGCCAAGAATAGTTACAAAAATAACCGCCTTTTCATTTAGACCGAACCACATAATAGCGATAGGCAGCCACACAATGCTCGGAACACTCTGCAGGGCAAGAATGACAGCTCCCAATGTGTCATCGGCTGTCTTCGATTTTCCAAGAAGAATGCCAATTAATGTACCGATTACAAGGCTAATGGCCAACCCTACTGCAAGACGTTTAAAGCTCGCGATTAAATCATATATGAGTGTTTTATCCTGAAACCCTTCCACCAAAGCGCTGAAAACACTGGACAAAGAAGGGAAAATTAGCGGATGCCATAGCTCCAGCCGGGAACCAGCCTCCCAAAAAGCGATGATGGCAGCGAAGAAGATAATTCGTTTAATGGCTGTTTGCATATTGAAGTTCCTCACTTACGACTTTGTCAATTTCCTTCTTTAAATAACTCATAATATGATCTTCAATCTCCAGCATTTCTTTTTTGTATTCTTCACGCGGTCTTGGAATATCTACAGTGATGTCCTGTAAAATAGTACCCGGTTTTGTACCCATCACAATGATCCGATCTGAAAGCTTAATAGATTCAGAGATACTATGAGTGACAAACAAAATCGTTTTCTTCGTCTCGGTCCAGATATTCTCAAGCTGCACGTGTAAGCGGGAGCGGGTTTGCTCATCAAGGGCACCAAAAGGTTCATCCATTAGAAGTGTCTCTGGATTCATGGCAAGTGCTCTTGCAATTGCAACCCGCTGCTGCATTCCCCCTGATAGTTCATGGGGATAGTGAGATAAATACTTCCCCAGCTGAACCATTTGCAGGTATTTTAGTGCGACTTCCTCTGCATCCTTCTTCTTCATTTCTTTTTTCAAAGGGAATGTAACATTTTCCATAACTGTTAACCAGGGAAATAGGGCAGCTTGCTGAAAAACCATTCCCCTGTCCTTGCCAGGTTTAGTGATGGTATTTCCATCAATAAGAATTTGTCCGGAGGTTGTTTTAGTCAAACCTGCAACGATTGATAGAAGCGTGGATTTCCCGCATCCGGATGGGCCCAGTATCGAAACAAACTCCCCTTTGCCAACCGAAAGATTAATACCCTTCAATACAACCACAGGCTGATTTTCTTTATCGCTATATTGTTTATGAACTTCATTTATCTCAATGAACACTTAAATCACCTATTCCTATAAAACATATTAATTTACTCGGATTACTTGTAATTATAATGTATTCAACCTGCATGTCAACCTTTCTTGTGAAAATTTTTAAAAATGGGCTTTTTCAAAAAAATGGATCTGTTAATCTTACCTGTTGATTTCCGCTCAAAAAGCTAAGCGAACCGCGGGCAGTCCTACGCTCCTCAAGCATTAAGCCTGCGGGGTTTTCCGTTTGACTCGCACTCCCGCAAGATACTCCCGCCTTCCGCTCTAATCAACAAAGTGCCAAAATCAACATGCGCAAAGCCCCAAAAATAATAATGAGCTTCCTCCGATTTAGGAGAAAGCTCATTCTATTACACCTTAATTTTCTCTGCTTTAGATGCAGCAATCAGCACTTCAATTTCAGTCAAGTTCCCGCTCTCAAACAGGTCAATAATCTTGCTTCCGACTATGACGCCATCACAATGCATATTCATTTTTTCAACATGTGAAGGCTCGGAGATTCCGAATCCTGCAAGGACCGGTATCGGGCTGACCTCCTTCACCTTTTCAAGGTGTTTGCCAAGCTCTTCATTAAATCCTTTTCTTGCACCAGTAATACCGTTAACCGTTACGGCATATAAAAAGCCTTTTCCCCTGGCTGCAATTTCCTGAATTCGCTCTATTGGACTCGTTAAGGTTACGAGCCGGATAATCTCAATTCCAGCCCGCTCTGCAATAGGAGCGATAATTTCTTCTTCCTCAGCTGGGAGATCAGGGAGAATTAAGCCATCCACACCCGCCTTTGAGGCATCAGCAATAAAGTTCCCAATTCCATATGCCATGATCGGATTCATGTAGGTCATAAAAACTAGCGGAATATGGACAATGGGGCGGATCTCAGCAATTTTTTCCATAACACCCCGAAGTGTTGTACCTGCCTGTAAAGCCCGGATTCCAGCCTGCTGGATAACAGGTCCATCTGCTACAGGATCTGAAAATGGGATACCAATTTCAATAGCTGTTGCTCCCGCTTTTTCCAGGAAAGTTATTTTTTCAGCCAGTGTGTCCAAGCCTCCATCACCAGCCATAATATATGGCACAAACGCTTTTTCATTATTTTTCTTTAGAGTTTGAAATACTTTTTCGATCCGGTTCAATTTCCTTCCCCTCCTAATCTGGCTCTTACTGTTTCTACATCTTTGTCGCCTCTGCCTGATAAGCAGATAACAAGTCCTTCATCTTTATTCATTTGCGGTGCCAGCTTCAAAGCATAGGCAACTGCATGGGAGCTTTCCAATGCAGGAATAATGCCTTCAAGCTTGCATAGCAGCTTTAATCCTTCCATTGCTTCATCATCTGTAATGGATTCATATCTCGCTCTTCCGCTATCTTTTAAATAGCTGTGCTCCGGGCCGACACCGGGGTAATCAAGGCCAGCAGAAATCGAATGCGCTTCCTGAATTTGCCCGTGCTCATCCTGCAATAAATACATGAGTGCCCCATGAAGGACTCCTGGCGAGCCCTTTGTTAACGATGCGGCATGCTTTTCTGTATCTGTACCTAAGCCTGCTGCTTCCACACCAATCATGCGTACACTTTCATCCTTTATAAAAGGATAAAACATGCCCATGGAGTTGCTGCCGCCGCCTATGCAGGCTACAACTGCGTCTGGAAGCTTTCCTTCTTTTTCAAGATATTGCTGCTTTGTTTCATTGCCTATAACACTTTGAAAATCGCGGACAATCATTGGAAAAGGATGCGGACCCATGACAGAGCCCAAAATATAATGGGTATCTTCTACGTTTGTCACCCAGTAGCGGAGGGCTTCGTTCACAGCATCCTTTAATGTCGCGCTGCCTGATTTAACACCTACCACTTTGGCTCCGAGCAGTTCCATCCGGAAAACGTTCAGCTGCTGCCTGCGGATATCCTCTTCACCCATAAAAATAATACATTCCAGATTTAATAGCGCACAAGCCGTTGCTGTAGCCACACCATGCTGGCCTGCACCCGTTTCGGCAACAATTTTCCTTTTGCCCATTCTGGCGGCTAATAGCGCCTGGCCCAATGAGTTGTTGATTTTATGTGCGCCTGTATGGTTTAAATCCTCCCGCTTAAGATAGATTTTCGCACCGCCTGCATATTTTGTGAGGTTATCAGCATAATATAATGGCGTTTCACGGCCGACATAATCCTTTAATAAAGCTCGGAGTTCCGCCTGAAAGCTCTCATCTGCACGTGCTTTTTTATATTCCTCTTCCAATTCAAGAATAGCCTGCATTAAGGTTTCCGGTACATATCTGCCCCCATATTCACCAAAGTGTCCCCGGTCATCTGGCAATGTATAAGTCGCTGTCATTTTACTTCCTCCTTTTCCATGCTCTTTGCTTCATCTATAAATCTTTTAATTTTCCCAAGGTCCTTTTTTCCTTCTGTTTCAACCCCGCTGCTCACATCAACCATATACGGGCTAGCTGCTTTAATGCCTTCTGCCACATTCTCAGGGTTCAGACCTCCAGCGAGGATAATCTTTTTACCTAATAAAAGATTCTCATTAAGGATGCTCCAATCGAATGAAACACCATTGCCTCCCCGATACTTACCCTTTGGACTATCCAGCAGGAAGTATTCATTTGAATACTCATCCAGCTTGGATAGATCCTCAGCCGAGCCAACGCTCAATGCTTTTATAACAGGAAGAGAAAATCCGCAGCTGAATTCAGGTGTTTCATCACCATGCAGTTGGATAACATTTATACCTGCGATCTCAACAATCTTCTCTATGGTTTCTTTTGTTTCATTTACAAACACGCCTACTTTTAATAGATCCTCCGGAAGCTGGTGTATGATCTTCCCTGCTTCCTCCGGGTCAATTCTCCTCTTGCTTTGCGCAAAAACAAACCCGAGGGCATCGGCACCACTTTCAATTGCTGACAATGCTGTTTTAATGTCCCTAATTCCGCAAATTTTTACCTTCATTGTTTTACAGCCCCTTGCAAAGGAAGCTTCATTGCCTTCAGCAGCCCTTCCAGATTATCTGCTTTCATAAACGCTTCTCCGACAAGAATGCCGTTTGCTCCTGCTGCAATTACACGATGCACATCCTCTTCCGTTTTGATGCCGCTCTCGCTAATCAGGAATCTGCCCGCCTTCTTAATAGCTGGTGCAAGCTTTTCCGTTGCTTCAAGGTTCACTTCAAAGGTTTTTAAGTTTCGATTGTTGACACCAATTAATTTTGTTCCCGTTTCTAGTGCTGTTTCCAATTCTTCTTCATTATGGATCTCCATCAGCACCTCTAGTTCCTGCTCAAGAGCAAAATTGTAAAGCTCTTTCAGCCTTTCCGCATCCATTGCAGCAACAATCAGCAAGATAAGATTCGCACCTGCCGCCTTTGCTTTTAAGATTTGTGCCTCATCTATAATAAAATCCTTGCAAAGGATCGGCAGATCAACTGTTTCCCTTACAGCAGTTAAATCAGAAAAGCTGCCTTTAAAAAAGCTTCTATCGGTCAAAACTGAAATCGCATCTGCACCAAAATTTTTATAAAATAATGCCTGTTCCTCAGGTTTCTGAGAAATATTAATATCCCCTTTTGATGGTGAAGCCCTTTTGAATTCGGCTATGACAGCAAGTTCATTTTCCTTCTCAAGACGGGATATGAAGGAATGTTTTTCAAATTTCAAATCTGCCTTTTCTGTTTCTTTTTTTTCATGCAGCTCCATAATTTCTTTTCTTTTTTCAGCTAAAATTTTATCTAAAATGGTTTCCATTTATATCACCTCTTTTTGAAAGCTTTTGCTTGCTTTAATTAATTGTTGGAGTTTATCAAAAGCTGCTCCTGAGTCGATGCTTTCTCTTGCTATATCAATCCCTCTTTGAATGGTGTCTGCTTTGCCTCCAGTAAAGATGCCAATCCCGGCATTCAACAGCACTGTATCTCTTTTTGCCCCTTTTTCACCTTTAAGGACATTTAAAAGAATTTCCGCATTTTCTCTGGAATCTCCGCCTCTGATGGCATCATTGCTGTAAACAGGCAGTCCAACCTCTTCAGGATGCAATATCGTTTCGATTACTTTGCCATTGTCAAGTATAGCCAAATGATTTTCTCCCTGCAGCGAGGCTTCATCCATATAACCTGCACCATTCAGGACAACAGCTCGTTTTCTGCCCAATGTTTTCAATACTTCTGCGAACATCATCGTGTAATCTCTGCGGTAAATGCCAAGGAGCTGATTATCAAGTTCAACCGGATTAGTCAGCGGTCCGATTAAGTTGAATGTGGTCGGAATTCTTAAATCCTTGCGCACTTTCATGATTCTCTTGATGTTCGGGTGAACATGGGGAGCAAACAGGAATGCAATCCCGATTTCTTCAAGGATCTCTTCAGTCCGTTCCGGCGAGTTATTTAAGTTAATGCCCAAATGCTCCAGTACATCAGCACTGCCGGTTTTGCTGGAAACACTTCTATTTCCATGCTTGGCAACGGGAATTCCCGCTCCGGCAATCACAAATGCCGAGGTGGAACTGATATTAAAGCTGCTTGATCCATCTCCGCCTGTTCCGCAATTATCCAAAACATTGGGAATCTTCTTGCTAAATGTTAGTGATTTATCTCTCATAGCTCTTACAATTCCTGCAATTTCGTCAACCGTTTCTCCCTTCGTCTTTAGGCTGACCATAAAAGCGGCTATTTCACTATCTGTTACATCATTAGAAAAAATAGTATCCATTGCTTCCTTCATTTCTGCTTCTGTTAAAGACTCTCTATCAGATAACCGTTGCAGTATTGTTTTCATCTTTCTTTTCCCTCCCGATTGTTTGTAAAAAGTTTTCCAATATCTTTTTGCCAAGTACCGTTCCCACTGACTCCGGATGGAATTGCAAACCGTAAAGAGGATATGCTTCATGCTTGATGGCCATTATCTCATTGTCATCCATGGACCTCGCCAATACTTGAAAGCTGCCTGGCAAAGTGCCGGATTGAATGATTAAAGAATGGTAACGCATGATATTGATGGGCTGTGGCATATATTGAAACAGCTGCGAACCATTATGCTTCAGGTTTGAAACCTTGCCATGCATGATTTTCCTGGCTTTTTCGATTTTGGCGCCAAACGCAAAACCAATTGCCTGATGGCCCAGGCAAATCCCTAGAATGGGCAGCTTTTTATGGAAATTACGAATCACTTCTACAATAATCCCGGCTTGTTCCGGTCTGCCTGGCCCCGGCGAAAGCACAATTGCCTCAGGATTCAGTTTCTCTATTTCTTCAAGGGTGATTTGGTCATTGCGGACTACTTTAATTTCTTCCCCAAGTTCCCCTAAATATTGATAAAGGTTATAAGTGAATGAATCATAATTATCAATCAGTAAAATCATTTTTATCCTCCAAAAATGCTTTTAGTTTATGAAGTGTTTCTTCATATTCTTTTTCTGGAACCGAATCATGAACGATCCCCGCACCAGCCTGTATATATGCATAGCCATCTTTAATGACCATGGTTCTGATCGCAAGAGCGAAATCCATATTGCCATTTCCGGAAAAATAGCCGACTGCCCCAGAATAGATACCTCTTTTAACTTTTTCAAGTTCATTAATAATTTCCATTGCCCGAATCTTAGGAGCGCCGGAAACTGTCCCGGCAGGCAAGCATGCGATTAAGGCGTCAATGGCTGAATATGGGTTTTTCAGCTTGCCTCCAACTTCTGATACCAGGTGCATAACATGCTTATATCTCTCGATTACCATGTTTTTTTCAATCGTGATTGAGCCAAATTCACAGACACGGCCGAGGTCATTTCGGCCCAGATCCAAGAGCATGCGATGCTCGGCAAGCTCCTTTTCATCTTCTTTTAAGCTTTTTTCAAGCTGGAGGTCCTCTGCTTCCGTTTTCCCTCTTGGCCTTGTTCCAGCAATGGGGTTTGTTATCACCTTATCGCCAGTCGCTTTGATGAGGCTTTCGGGTGATGCTCCTGCAACCGCATAATCCTCAAATTCAAGATAATACATATATGGCGACGGGTTTTGCACTCTTAATTTTCGGTAAAAGGAGAAGGGGTCGCCTGTCATTTCAGCTTTCAATCGCTGTGACAAAACTACTTGAAAAATGTCACCCTCTTCAATGTATTTCTTTGCTTTTTTTACTTTGTCAACAAAGTCTTCTTTTGAAGTGGAAGCCTTAAAATCATTTAGGGCAGCTTCATTGGATTCCATATTGCTGTTTCCATTTTGGATTTCTGTCTTTCTTTTCTCCACTTTTTGGCGAAGTCGTGATACATCCGTTTTTTCAGTCAAAGGCATTGCGACAAGGTAAACCTTTTGCTCCAGGTGGTCAAACACAGCAACCTCTTCAAAAAACATAAGATGAACATCTGGAACATTCAATTCATCTTCTGGAACCCTTCCGATATCCTCGTACTGTCTGATCACATCATAGCCTGCATATCCCACAGCCCCTCCGCAAAACGGAAATCGTTCAAGCTGCGGTCTATTATCCTCAGGCATAATTTTCTTTAAGACATCGAGCGGCTTTTCAGAAAGCACCTCATCATTTCCATCTGTTGTGATGGTTGTAAGGTTTCCATCTCCCTTAAGCTCCATCACAGGATCTGCGCCAATGAATGAATACCTGCCTGACTTTTCATGCTTTAATGAGCTTTCGAAAAGGAACTTCTTTTTCCCGCTCATTCTCTGGTAAATCAAAATGGGTGTTAATGTATCACCCTCAAGCTCTTCGATCATGTATCGTTCATCAATAATCGTCTTCAAGTTATTTCTCCTCCAGTTCGTTGACAGAAATAAAAAAGTCCTCTATACACACAGGGATTGTGTGTATAGAGGACGTATCATGTGACCGTGGTGCCACCTCATTTCAGAGCAGCTAGCTGCTCCCTCTTCGGGTACGGATTAGATAAAACAACAATCGATACCCTATCCTTTTAACGGCGGAAACCGTGCTTTCCTACTGTTTTCAGAAAGCCTCTCGCAAGTCCATTCGATTGATTTTCCGTACCGGGTTCCCACCTGCCCCGGCTCTCTGGAACGGAAAGTATCAATGTACTCCTCTTGCTCAACGATTTAAAGCTATAAAGTTTTAAAGGAAATAAAAAAGGCTCCCCGTCTTAAAAAGGACGAGAAACCCGTGGTGCCACCTTCATTAGCTGAAATTTCAGCTCACTTTAACAGATATCAAAACGAAAAACGCTTGAATATCTGTCCCTTGTAACGATGAGACCGTTCGCCAAAGCCTACTGCTTTAAAAGGTTCGGTTTGGAGGCTCGAAAGTCCATTCACTTCAGCATTCGCACTGATTTGCACCAACCATCAGCTCTCTAAAGCTTCCGCAGAAGTTACTACTCTTTGTCATTGCCTTTCGATATATTGCTTATTATAATATTCCGATAAATAAAAAATGTCAAGGGATGAACAAAAAATTATTATAAAAAATGTTTTCGCAAACTTTGTTGATTTTCAAACAAGTAGTGTAGAGGTTGATTTCCGCTCCAGGATGCTCAAGCTTCCGCGGGGCGGGCGGTGAGCCTCCTCGGCGCGCAGCGCCTGTGGGGTCTCACCTGTCCCACTCCTCCCGCTGGAGTCTCGCACCTTACGCTCCAATCAACCAACCTTATTTAACCATTTTTTCATTTACAAAATCATTTATAACTTTATAAAAGTGCTTTTTCCAGTTTCTCTCTCCAAACATCAGCAAGCTCCTGAACCTTCAGCAACTCTGCAACAGCAGTTCGATTCTTGCGGTTATGAAACAATATATAATTTGCTTCAAGGACCGAAATATTTTCCTGTTTTCTTTCCACCAGCTTAAGGCAGGAATCCGCTCCCACTCTTCCTTCTTCAAGCACTCTGAAAAAATAACCGGTGTACCCTGTTTCGACAATTCTGCCTAAAAGCCGGTCTTCACCATTATACTTCGATATGGTTGAACATGGAATGCGTCCCTGTGTTATTTGCACCATTGCCTCCCCCAGTGAATAAACATCCCCGATAAAAACATCCTTCTCAAGCATATTGCTTACACATATATTTTCCCCGAAGGATGGCAGATTGAAAACCTTCTTGAATTCTTTTTCCCACATTTGATAATGCTCATAAGGATAAAGGCAGACAGCCCTGTCAGGGCCGCCATGGAAATCTATATTGGCCACACCATCTCCGATAAAGCCTTCCTTCGTTAAAAAAGCATCAGCAGTTTTACCTTTACCAATCCCTGAAGTCTCCTCTTTATTTTTCCAATAATACAGTTGTGGCTTTCCTACGCTTAAACACTTGATGATCCCGTTTGTCTCCATTAAATTCCCCTCGCCCAGTTTGTATTTTTTTATATTTTAACTCTTTTTTTTAGTAAAACGAACATTTATTTCCATCATTTGATTTTTCCCATAAAAAGTAAACCCTTTTTCTAATTAGTTTCCGTGTTATAAGCTCATATTAATATTAGTTTGATTAACGAAAAGGAAGGTAAGAAATATGGAGCATGTTGAAAATTTACAATCCGTAAATTCAAAAGCCAAAAAGAAGACCGGAGATGATGTTCATAACCAAAAATGGGCCATTCTTTCACTTTCTTCAATTCCTCTCGTTATGACCCTTGGAAATTCTATGTTAATTCCAGTATTGCCTGAAATGGAAAACAAACTAAATATTTCTTCATTCCAATCAAGCATGATTATTACGGTATACAGTATTGTAGCCATAATCTTGATACCTATCGCCGGCTTTTTATCCGATCATATAGGCCGTAAAAAAGTAATCATTCCAAGTCTTCTCATTGCGGGAATTGGCGGGCTCATCTCAGGATGGGCTGCCTGGAAAGTGGATGATGCCTATTGGATAATATTAGCGGGCAGGGCATTGCAGGGGGTTGGTGCTGCTGGAGCGGCACCAATTGTTATGCCGCTGGTCGGTGATATGTTCAAGAATGATAATGATGTAAGCAGCTCGCTCGGTTTAATCGAAACATCCAATACATTCGGGAAAGTCTTGTCACCTATTCTTGGTGCCTTTTTGGCAGGATTCATTTGGTTTTTGCCATTTTTTTCATTTCCTGTATTTTGTACCATATCCATAATGCTAGTGTTCTTCCTTGTAAAAACACCAAATAAACGTGAAGAACCGCTGCCATTGAAGAAATTTTGGGGAAATATCAAGGATACCTTTAAGAACAATGGTAAATGGCTTTACGCTATCTTTTTTATTGGTGCAATTCTTATGTTTGTCCTTTTTGGAATCCTTTTTTATTTATCTGATATACTGGAAAAAACGTATGAAATTAAAGATGTTAAAAAAGGGCTTCTCCTGGCGGTTCCACTGGGTGCTCTTTGTATTTCGTCCTATTTGACTGGCAAAAAAATAAAAGAAAATAAAATTTTGATGAAATGGATAATATTTTTAGGAACTGTTCTGGTTGCTGGTGCGACTGCCATTCTCAGCTTTTCAAACAATATGTGGTTTATGATTGGCATGTTCCTGTTTGCTGGTATTGGTATAGGGGTTGCCCTCCCATCTTTGGATGCTCTTATTACTGAAGGCATTGAAAAAGCGGAAAGAGGAACCATTACATCCATTTACAGCTCTATGAGATTTATTGGAGTTGCTGCGGGTCCCCCGGCAATCGCAATTCTAATGAAGCACTCTGACAAGGCGCTTTTTTATATATTAAGTGCTATAACCATTCTTGCAGCCCTGGCGACAATGATGGCTATAAAACCCGATAAAAATGAAGCATAAAAAAATCCGTATCGATTTAGAGTGACCCAGTAAAATG
>NZ_JAGGQS010000042.1:0-48811 GCF_018613175.1 Bacillus sp. ISL-47
CATTTATCTAGGTTAGTCTATGCTGCAGCAGGCTTCTTTTTTAGTATAAAGCTCAGAGCGAGTATTCTCAGTGGTCTTCAAAATATAATGAAGTATCAGAAAATCAGAAAATATTTAATTTAACATGAAAACGATACCATTGCAAGGTATTTCTTGAAATGTGCTGCTGAGAGTGTTTAAATGGGGAATTGAGAGATATTAATGATGTCCGTTGTACACAATAAAGTTGTACCAGTTTGACATCTCACAGATGTTTTTTATATAAAAGTATGAGTTCAAAGAGGAAGACAAAAGAGCCGAGAAAATCAAGGAAGTGAAGCTTTGATCAGCTGAAAAGCAAACTGACGCAGATTTTCGACCGCTATTTTTCCCGGACTATTTGAACATCATCTAAAGGAGCGGTTGCTTTATGGCAAAAATTATAGCAATTAACGCCGGCAGTTCCTCGTTGAAATTTCAGCTTTTTGAAATGCCGAGCGAAGAAGTTATTACAAAAGGTTTAATTGAGCGTATTGGATTGGATAATGCGGTTTTCAATATTTCCGTTAATGGCGAAAAAGTTAAGGAAGTAACAGATATTCCTGATCATGAAGTAGCTGTTAAAATTCTGCTTGATAAATTAACGAGTCTTGGAATCATTCAATCACTGGATGAAATAGAAGGAATTGGCCACCGTGTCGTTCATGGCGGAGAAGCATTTAATGATTCTGCTGTCATTTCAGATGAAGTACTTGCGAAAATTGATGAGCTATCCGAGCTTGCACCTCTTCACAATCCAGCAAACATTACTGGAATTAAAGCATTCCAGCAGGTGCTTCCAAATGTGCCGGCTGTTGCTGTGTTTGATACTGCATTCCACCAGACAATGCCAGAAAGTTCATTTTTATACAGTCTGCCATATGAGTATTATGAAAAATATGGCATACGTAAATATGGCTTCCACGGCACATCACATAAATATGTATCAGAACGTGCGGCAGAAATGCTTGGCCGTCCGCTTGACCAGCTTCGCCTTATCTCCTGCCACCTGGGAAATGGCGCAAGTATTACGGCTATTGAGGGCGGAAAATCTATTGATACCTCAATGGGATTCACTCCGCTTGCAGGTGTAACAATGGGAACCCGCTCAGGTAATATTGACCCTGCCCTCATTCCATTCATTATGGAAAAAACGGGCAAGGATGCAGATGAAGTTCTGGATATACTTAATAAAAAGAGCGGTATGCTTGGAGTCTCAGGCTTTTCTAGTGATCTTCGAGATATTGAAATCCAAGCTGTGGAAGGGAATGAAAGAGCAGAATTGGCTCTTGAAGTATTCGCCAACAGAATCCACAAATATATCGGTTCTTATGCATCCCGTATGTATGGCGTAGATGCGATCATCTTCACAGCTGGAATCGGCGAAAATAGTGATGTTATCCGTGAGCGTGTCCTTCAGGGACTTGAGTTCATGGGCGTATACTGGGACCCGGCGCTGAACAAGGTACGCGGTGAGGAAGCATTCATCAACTATCCTCACTCACCAGTAAAAGTTATGATCATCCCAACAAATGAGGAAGTCATGATTGCCCGCGATGTTATGAGATTGGCAAAGTAAAAAACTAAGGCAAGAGCATTGCGCTCTTGTCTTTTTATATTTTATAGGAGAGAGGACTGTAGGAGAATTTACCATCTTACTTATGCTATACTGAGACCAATAAGACGTTTTGGGAGGTATACTGATGCCATTGAGCGAACGGGAAAATAGTGTATTGGCTGGGATTCGTGATTGGGAAAGCAAATTGTATAGCTATGAGCCCAACGATTTGGAGATGGTATATGACAAATCGCTGGAAAAATCATTTGCATTGCTGCCTGAAGAGGCACAGCAGCAATTTTTTTCTGCCCTTGATAGCTGGCTGTTCCATCTCCATGCACTCATTCAGGGATCACAGCTGCAGATGGATGCCAAAGAACGCATATTAACTGCAGGCAGGGTCTTTCATTCTGATATTGAGACAATTGAAGATCTTAAAGCTTTAACTATCGATCAGCTTCAATACATAGCGCAGCAGCAGATTGCCCGCCATCGGCTGTACTCTTTTGCACAGGGAGGAATTGCAGGTACAGGCAGCTCATTGATGATTGGTACAGATATTCCGGCAATGGCAGTTATTAATCTTCGGGCTGTACAGCTAATAGCCATGACCTACGGCTTTGAAGTTAATACACCATACGAAATGATGAGTTCTCTTAAAGTTTTCCATGCCGCCACCCTTCCGCCGCGCCTGCAGGGCAGTGCCTGGGAAGAACTAATGTATGAGCTTCAAAACCAGGAAGAGTTCTATTTCTATGAGGGGAAGGAAGATCTGACGAATATAACGTGGATTGAGCAGCCAATAAAGCAGCTCTTCAAAGCAATCGCTATTTACTTTTTTCGGAAAAAATCGGTTCAGGGGATTCCCTTCATCAGTATGGCAATTGGAGCAGGAGTCAATTATCAGCTGACACGAAATGTAACAGATTTCGCCTATAAGTATTATCAAATGAGGTATTTTCACGAAAAGAAGAAACGCAGCTAAGAACTATTAGATCTGCGAGGAGGCAAGCTGCCTCATTTATGACTATATAAAGGTGATGTTAAATGAGTACATTCGAGCATAAAAAAGAAGCGCCAAAAGAGGTAAGATGCAAAATTGTAACAGTCAGTGATACAAGGGACAAAGATACAGATAAGAGCGGCAAGCTGATGATTCAGTTGTTGGAAGAGGCAGGACATCTCATTGCTGATTATGTGATTGTGAAAGATGAATCAGGTCCGATACGCGAGGCAGTTTTAAAAGGGTGCGAAGACCCCAATATAGATGTTGTACTTACTAATGGAGGGACAGGAATCGCTTTGCGTGATGTTACAATCGAAACAGTAAGAGACTTGTTTGATAAAGAAATAGACGGGTTCGGCGAACTCTTCCGTATGTTAAGCTACACGGAGGATATCGGATCGGCTGCCATTCTTTCAAGAGCGGCTGCCGGCTCAGTTAATAATAGAGCAGTGTTCTCAACCCCTGGGTCTTCCGGTGCAGTTCGGCTTGCCATGAATAAGCTGATACTACCCGAACTTGGACACGTTGTCAGGGAATTGAAGAAAGACTTATCTTAAAAAAATCCTTTCCGGCTGGAAAGGATTTTTTTTGATTCGCTTTTCTATGAATGCATTTTTTCAGTAATATCCTGATTGGTTCTATACCAAAGCCATAAATCATTTATAACGGATGCAAGCTCGGAAATTTCGCTGTTAAGCGCACACGATCTTTCGAAGTTGCCTTCATCCGACAACTCAGCCTGTTTCCTGTTTATATCTGCTTCAAGCTCAGCAATCCGATCCGGAATCCTGCCCCTTATCTTTTCCCAATGGAACAAAATCACCTGCTGTGTTTTCTGTGAATATTCATCCCACTCGCGGTTAAAATTCGGAATAGGGATGCCAAGCCGGTTATCATGTGAAAAATGCTCCTCCATTATAAAGCCTCCAAACAATGATCTTGCTTTCATTTTACTATAAAGGCAGTCAAGCTTCCATGAGTTATTATGCTTAAAGCTAAAAAGCTCGCCATTCAAAGGGTGTTATAGAGGGATTTGAACGTTTTCTTGTCAATTTTTATACATTTTTAAGAATAAGTATTGATTTTTAAAACAAAGGTTGTTAAAGTAAGAGAATAATAAATGAATAAAAACATAATTTAATTGTATATTTATACGAGTATTCATGAGGAGGAAATATAAATGTCAAATAATAAAGTAGTTCTAGCTTACTCAGGCGGTTTAGATACATCAGTTGCTATTAAATGGCTTCAGGATCAAGGTTATTCAGTCGTTGCCTGCTGCCTGGATGTGGGCGAAGGCAAAGACCTGAACTTTATTCAAAAAAAAGCGTTGTCTGTTGGAGCGGTCCAGTCATATGTAATTGATGCGAAAGAAGAGTTTGCTAATGAATATGCACTTATTGCTCTTCAGTCACATGCACTTTATGAAAATAAATATCCATTGATTTCTGCGCTTTCACGTCCGTTAATTGCCAAAAAGCTAGTTGAAGTGGCAGAAAAAGAAGGCGCTGTTGCAGTTGCACATGGATGTACAGGAAAAGGGAACGACCAGGTTCGTTTTGAAGTAGCCATTCAGGCTTTAAACCCTGATCTTCAGGTATTGGCTCCGGTTCGTGAGTGGAGCTGGTCACGTGAAGAAGAAATTGAATATGCAAAACAAAATGATATTCCAATTCCAATCAACCTTGATTCTCCATATAGTATTGACCAAAATTTATGGGGAAGAAGCAATGAATGCGGAGTGCTTGAAGATCCATGGGCAGCTCCACCGGAAGATGCATACGATTTAACAGTTTCTTTGGAAAAAGCTCCAGATACACCTGATACGGTTGAAATCGGCTTTGAAAAAGGAGTTCCAGTCAGCTTAAATGGTAAAGCAATGCAGCTTTCCGAACTAATTGCTGAACTGAATGAACTAGGTGGCAAGCACGGCGTTGGACGTATTGACCATGTGGAAAACCGCCTTGTCGGCATTAAATCCCGTGAGGTTTACGAATGCCCGGGTGCAATGACATTACTTAAAGCTCATAAAGAGCTGGAAGACTTAACGTTAGTAAAAGAAGTGGCTCACTTTAAACCGGTTATAGAGAAAAAAATTGCAGAGCTTATTTATGAAGGCCTATGGTTTTCACAGCTGAATAATGCATTAGCCGCATTCCTTAAGGAAACACAGAGCTTTGTTACAGGTACAGTAAGGGTGAAATTGTTTAAAGGGCACGCGATTGTAGAAGGCAGAAAATCTCCTTATTCTCTATACGATGAAAAACTGGCTACTTATACATCTGAGGATGAGTTCGACCATAACGCAGCGGTTGGCTTTATCAAGCTATGGGGCTTGCCGACTAAAGTTCAAAGCATCGTACAAAACAAGAAGGTGACAGTGTGAAAAAATTATGGGGCGGCAGATTCACGAAATCTGCTGAAGAATGGGTAGATGAATTTGGAGCCTCGATTTCATTTGACCAGGAATTAGTAATGGAAGATATAGAGGGAAGCATGGCCCATGTTGCCATGCTTTCTAAAACCGGGATCATTACAGAGGACGAGGCCGACCAAATAAAAAATGGCCTTCAGCAGCTGAAGGAAAAAGCGTCAAATGAGGAGCTGTCTTACTCAGTAAAACTTGAAGACATCCATTTAAATCTTGAAAGCAGCCTAACTGAATTGACAGGGCCTGTCGGCGGAAAGCTCCATACAGCAAGAAGCCGGAATGACCAGGTAGCAACAGATATGCATCTTTACTTGCGTAAACAGGTTAAGCTGATTGTTGAATTGATTAATGAAATGCAGGAAGAGCTGATTGAGCAGGCTGAAAAGAATGTAGAAACCATTATGCCAGGTTATACACATCTTCAAAGAGCCCAGCCGATTTCCTTTGCACATCATTTAATGGCGTATTTCTGGATGCTGGAGCGTGATAAAGCACGCTTTGCGGAAAGCTTGAAGCGAATCAATCTATCTCCGCTTGGTGCTGGAGCGCTTGCCGGAACGACTTTTCCTATTGACCGTGAGTATTCTGCGAACCTTCTCGGCTTTGAAGGCATCTACGAAAACAGCCTTGATGCTGTAAGTGATCGAGATTTTATCCTTGAATTTTTATCCTCAAGCTCGATCCTTATGATGCACCTCTCTCGCCTAAGCGAAGAATTCATCCTTTGGTCAAGCCAGGAATTTCAATTCATTGAATTAGATGACAGCTTTGCGACAGGCAGCAGCATTATGCCTCAGAAGAAAAATCCTGACATGGCAGAGCTTATAAGAGGAAAAACCGGACGCGTATATGGAAACCTTATGGGATTGCTTACGGTTCTAAAGGGTCTGCCGCTTGCCTATAACAAGGATATGCAGGAAGACAAGGAAGGCATGTTCGACACGGTTAAAACCGTTACTGGATCACTAAAAATCTTTGCCGGAATGATCCGCACGATGAAGGTGAAAAATGATCAGATGGAAAAAGCGACCAAGACCGATTTTTCTAATGCCACTGAATTGGCTGATTACCTGTCAGATAAAGGAATTCCATTCAGGGAAGCTCATGAGATTGTAGGGAAGCTTGTCCTTACATGTGTGGAAAAAGGCTGTTTCCTTGGTGACCTGCCGCTCGATGAATTTAAGAAGGCCAATACGTTGTTTGATGAAGATATTTATGCAGTCCTGGATCCTTATACAGCTGTCAAAAGAAGAAATAGCGCTGGGGGAACAGGCTTTAAGCAAGTGAATATAGCCATTGAAAAGGCTAAGAAATTCGTTGCGAAAAAAGAATAGACTGTGAATATGAAATACTATATAAAAAGAGGCTGACTCAAAAGGTCGTTAAGTGACGACCTTTTTGAGTCAGCTTTTTATTTTGAGGACAGTTTCTTCTTTTTTTACCTTAGTGTATATGCTGATATTGATTCTAGCACCCTGTTGATTGGAGCGGAGGGGCTAATCCCGCGAAAATGCATCCGCATTTCCTTCGTGCGGTGTAAAATCAAGGATGCTGATTCAGAGTCCTGCGGGAGAAGCGAGTCAACGGGAGACCCCGCAGGTGCGAATGCACCGAGGAGGCTCCCGGACCGCCCGCGTTCGCTGAGTCCCTGGAGCGGAAATCAACAGGCCAATTTTATAGAGCTATTTTCTTTGAAAGAGGGTGCCCAAAAAGCTATACTCTTGAGACAACCTCCTTTCTTTAAAAAGGCTATTCATCTTCTTTATCTGTTCTAACAACGAGGACATCGCATCGGGCATAACGGGTGATATGTTCAGAAACACTGCCGATCAGGAATCGTTCAACTGCATTCATGCCGGTTGCACCGCAAATAATTAAGTCCACGTCATGCTTTCTGGCAATATCTTTTGGAATTTTCACTTTCGGAGAACCATAATCGATTTCGAAGCTAACATTCTCAATGCCAGCGTCCAGTGCAGTCCGTTTATATTTTTCCATTAATTCAGTTGCAAAACGGTCTGCTCTTTCAGCGATCGTACGATCATAAGCTTCTACAGTAGCAAAAGTACGTGTATCAATAATGTGTGCCAGCACCATAGAGGCATCATTCCGTTTTGCGATTTCAATTGCTTTTTTAAACGCCCATTCCGCTTCAGTTGAACCATCTACTGCGACTAATATATTCTTATACTTCATGCCCATTTTAATCTCCTCCTTTACCTATATTATACAGCTGCAAAATGTGAATATCTGTAACAAAAAATCGAACAATAGTAGAGCCGATCAACAATTTTTAAAAAGGAGCAGATGTCGATGGAAAAGCGGGAACCGAAAGCACAGTCACCATTTTTTTATGATGAGCAGGGTACAAATGAGGTAAGTGCACAAATTATGAATGCCTATAACAGCGGTGTTATTGATCAGTCGAATGCTCATTTTGACATGGAAGAAAACGAACGAAATGAAGGGAAATTACAATAAAGAAAATCAAAAAGCTGTCATTACGATGACAGCTTTTGTTGTCTTTTTAATTGGCGGTTTCCGTTTAACCTTACATATTTGTGAAAAATAATATATCCGATACCAGTTAAGAAAAACGAGATAAATCCGGGTGAGATAAGATCGGGAAGGGCAAGATAGATCAGTGCGCCGAAAATGATCGCTATAAGCCCTTCACGGTTTTGATCAGATTGGCTGATAAATAGCTTTGTTAGATGCGCTTCTGAAAGAGTGCCTTTTTTTACGAATAGAAAGTCTGCAATGATTACAGCTGAAATCGGAATAATAAAAATACCGAGTATGGATATATATGCCTGTGCTTTATTCACAACTGCAGGAAAACAGCTTAGAACAACGGCAGCAGTTCCAAATATTAATGTGCTTTTTACTCTGCCCAGGTTTTGAAAGATATTAAGTAGGCTAAATCCACCAGTATAAGCGTTGTTCATATTAATGGAAATCATGGATGTCATAGCACAAATAAAAATGAGAAACAATACCCAACTGGAGGCTGCAAGGCTGCTGGCAGAAACAAACGGATTCCATTCACCGAATAGAGATGCGGATAAAGCACCCAATATAGCAGTAATGGTGAAGCCGAATGTGTTGCCGGCAAACAATCCCCAAAAGGCTCCTTTTGCTGATGAAGCATAACGGGCCATATCGGATGATGCGCTCACCCCGGAGACATATTGAATAAAAGCAAGAGATGAATAAAGAAAGAATGATCCAAAGCTCCAATGAGAATGCGTTAAGGATCCAAAAGATTGGGTGCTGGAAAGTTCTTTTATAAAAAGTACAAAAAGGACAACCTGCCCAATGATTAAAAATGGCATAAAATACTTTATAGCCTTTTTGACAGTATTAAAGCCACTCAAAGCAAGCAAGCTCATCAATCCTGCTAGAAATACCGATACAAACACTAACGGCAGCTTTATTCCAAACACCTTTTCCAGCAAACTGATCAGGACTGCTGATCCCCCGATTGCCTGGACGGAGAACCAATACAGCGACGTTAACGACCGGATAGGGGAAGAGATATACCTTGCCGCAACAGTGCCAAGTATGGTTCTAATGGCAAACTGGGCAGGTATTCCATGCCTGGAGCCAGGCAGTGATAACAATGACACAAAGAGAAAAGCAGCGGCAGCCCCCATAACGGTTGATGCTACAGCCGCCAAAAAGGAGAGTCCGCCCGTCAAAACAGCGAGTGCGGGAACAAGGAAGTTTCCGGAATTAACGGAAAAAGCGGACTGCAAATAAAAATAATCAAACCACTTGGTTGTTTTTAATTCGGCAGGAACCGCCTCCAGACCGAATTTTTCTATGGATGGAAATGAGGTTGAATGCTTTTTATCGGAAGATGGCATAGAAAAATTCCTTTCTTAAAATACATTAATTTCATTCTACCTGAGGACAATCCTGAAAGGGCAAGAATTTTGCCCCACTCGTATATTTTCCGTCAGAAAAGCCGAATAAGTGGATAAAGAACTTTATTTTATAGGAGGTATGCAGCATGCGTATCGGAGTACCGAAAGAAGTAAAAAACAATGAGAACAGGGTAGCCATGACCCCGGCTGGTGTGGTAAACCTAATTCAATTTGGACACGAGGTTTACATTGAAACTGGTGCAGGTACAGGTTCTGGTTTTCTGGATGAAGACTACGTAAGTGCAGGGGCAAAAATTGTTCAAACTGCAGAAGAAGCGTGGTCGGTGGAGATGGTTATGAAGGTAAAAGAGCCGCTTTCAAGTGAATATGCCTATTTCCGTGAAGGGTTAATTCTGTTTACATATTTACATTTGGCTGCAGAACCTGAACTGACAAGGGCTTTGATCGAGAAGAAAGTGGCGGGCATTGCTTATGAAACGGTCCAGCTTCCAAATCGGACACTGCCCCTGCTGACTCCCATGAGTGAAGTGGCTGGCAGGATGGCCGCACAGGTAGGTGCGCAATTTTTAGAAAAGGTCTACGGAGGAAAAGGAATTCTATTATCGGGGGTACCGGGTGTCCAGCGAGGGAAAGTCACGATTATCGGTGGCGGTGTAGCGGGAACCAATGCGGCTAAAATGGCTATTGGCCTGGGGGCAAAGGTTACGATTATCGATCTAAACCCTGAACGCCTTCGCCAGCTGGATGATATCTTCGGAAAAGAAGTGACAACACTCATTTCAAACCCTTACAACATTGCTGAAGCGGTTATGGAGTCCGACCTGGTTATCGGGGCTGTTCTAATTCCGGGGGCAAAAGCGCCAAAGCTTGTAACAGAGGAAATGATCAAGACGATGAGTCCCGGCTCTGTTGTTGTGGATATTGCCATTGACCAGGGAGGGATTTTTGAAACAACTGACAAAATTACAACCCATGATAATCCAACATACGAAAAGCATGATGTAGTCCATTACGCTGTTGCAAACATGCCTGGTGCAGTTCCCCGCACCTCGACACTTGCATTGACCAATGTAACGGTCCCATATGCAGTTCAAATTGCCAATAAAGGCTATAAGAAGGCCTGCTTGGAGAATGAGGCCCTAATGAAAGGCATTAACACATTGAATGGTTATGTGACATACAAAGCAGTAGCCGAGGCGCATAATCTTGACTATTCAGATACCAGGACACAGCTGGTGCAGCAGTAAGGCATATTGGTTATAACATGAGAGGTATTCATTATTCTAAGATAGAATGTTGACAGGAAGCGAAGTGACCGATTTATCGAGAATCTGACCGATAAATGCAGCGAAGTGACTGATAAAATTAAAATTTGACCGATATCAAAGCCCATAAAAAATCCGGAGTCCTAAAACTCCGGATTTTTTATAGGTTTCTCTGGACGATTTACACAATAATCACAATCCGGATCACTGCATGCACTTTCTTTCCATTTATTGCAGGAAGGGCAGAAAGCTGCATCATATTGATCTGAATAAACCAGCGGACCTTTACATTTACGGCATCCCGCTGGATCGGTTATATTTCCTTCGTATTCTTTGCCATCCACAAAAAGAATCCCTTTTTTAAGATCGAATTTGATTTTCATATCCTACTTGATGATTTGAAGTTCTTTCGGGAACTTGGTCAGAATTTCGACTCCATCTGCTGTTACAGCAAGATCGTCTTCAATCCGGACGCCGGCAACGCCTGGAACATAGATACCCGGTTCAATTGTGAAAACCATGCCTTCCTCAAGCAAAAGTGTATTGGTTTCGGTTAAGGAAGGGTATTCATGAACGCTTACACCAAGTCCATGGCCCAATCGATGTGGAAAATAATCACCATAGCCGGCTTCTGAAATCAGATTCCTTGCCGTTAAGTCTATTTCAGCGCAAGGCACTCCCGGCTTACTTGCTTCTACAGCTGCAAGCTGTGCCTTTAAAACGGTATCATAAATCTCCTTTTGTTTATCGTTAATATCACCGTATGCAACAGTTCTTGTGATATCTGAACAATATCCATTCCAGACAACACCCAGGTCAAACAGCACTAAATCCCCTTTTTGGATTTTTGTCATTCCAGGTGTTCCATGCGGGGAAGCTCCATTCGCACCTGTAAGCACCATTGTGGAAAAGGACATTTCATTTACGCCCTTTTTCTTTAATGCGTATTCAACAGCTGCTAAAACCTCAAGCTCTGTTTTTCCTTCCTGGATTTCAGCACAGCCTGTTTCAATGGCAAAGTCAGCCAATGCACAGGCTTCGCGGATGATTTCCAGTTCCTTTTCGTCTTTGACCATTCGAAGCTTCCGGAGTTTTTCTTCTGCTGAAACAAATGCTGCTCCGCTGAACAGATTTGAAATTGCTTCATATCGTTCCACATTCATATGTTCTTTTTCGATGGCTGCTTTTTCCACTTTGCCTATTCTGCTATGTATGGATTTCTGAATGAATTCCCATGGGTTTTGGATATCGCTGTAACCAATGATTTCGTGGCTCCATCCGGCGTTTTTGGCATCCTCTTTTTCCATGGCCGGGCATACAAGGAAAGGCTCCTCATCTTGAAAAACGGCCAGGCCTAGCAAGCGTTCGTGCGGATCGCTTAAAAAGCCGCTCAAATAAAAGACATTATCAGGTGAAGTCACAAAGCTCATTTGTATATCATTATCCTTCATCCACTGTGATAGTTTTTGTAATCTGCTGTTCATAATGAACCTCCTTATGTACTGATACCTTGAGAGTAGCAACTAAATAAGAAAAAGTAAACTTTTTAAAGTCTATTATTTAGGGTATATATTTAAATTGAGGCAGGATTAACCCGTTTTTCGTTGAAGTAAATTGACATAACATGATTTCTGAGAGGAGCATTAACATGAAAGTTTCGTATCACGGACATTCAGTTGTTAAAATTGAATCACAGGGAAAAACAATTTTAATTGACCCATTTATAACAGGCAATGGGCTGACAGATTTAAAAGCAGAGGAGCAGAAACCAGATGTTATCATTGTTACGCATGGGCATGGGGACCATTTAGGTGACACGATTGAATTGGCAAAACGCAATGATTCTCTTGTTATTGCAAACTTTGAGCTTGCCACTTACTTAGGCTGGCAGGGAGTTAACACACATGGAATGTCTATCGGCGGAGGATATGATTTCGATTTTGGAAGAGTAAAGCTCACGCCAGCTTTCCATGGAACAGGTCTTGAGACTGAAAATAATGAGATTATTTATCTGGGAATGCCTGCAGGTGTCCTTATTATTTTAGAAGGAAAAACGATTTACCATGCAGGGGATACTGGGTTATTCTCCGACATGAAATTAATTGGAGACCGCCATCCGATTGACCTGGCATTCCTGCCGATCGGCGACAATTTTACAATGGGTCCTGACGATGCAGCATATGCTGCGCAGCTTTTGGGTGCCAAAAAGGTAGTACCTATTCACTTCAATACTTTTCCGCCAATAAAACAGGATCCGCATAAATTCACAAGTATGCTGGAGAATAGGGTAGGCCAGGTGCTAGAAGCAGGAGAAATAATCGAATTATGATAATAAAACCGCAGCTTCAGCTATGGAGGCTGCGGTTTTCTATGAGACTTAGCATTGAAATGAAGTTATATCAACGAAAAAATCAATATATCAACGAAACTCCCAGATATATCAACAAAAACAAAATTCACCGTAATCCACTCCTGGAAGCCAGCGTACATTTAAAACCAATCATTTTCCCGGCCTGTCCGCATACATTTTAAAGAGAATGTTATAAAGGAGGAAGCTTAAGATGAACAAAAACCGATATTTATTATGTTTGCTGCTGTGCGGATTGATGCTTTATTATGCTGCGCCAAGACTTGGTGTTTTTAATGGCGGAACAGAAGGGATTTTTTCCATTAGCTGGCTGGCATTGGCCCTATTTGTTATTGCAGGAAATTTGACTGCTTTGCTGTATGCTCCGAAAAAAACGAAAACTACCCAAAAACACACAAGGAAAATAATGGCAAAAAAAAGAGTCCGTTCATTCAGCAGATAGGCCAATATTGCTGAAGTCAATTGTATCAAGGCCTTTTTACCCTTATAATGAAATATAGGAATAATTTGTAGAGGGTGAAAGTCTTGGCTACTAAGCATGAGCAAATTTTACAATACATTGATGAACTGCCCGTAGGGGAAAAGATATCAGTCAGACAGATCGCCAAGGCACTTGCAGTCAGTGAAGGGACTGCATACAGAGCGATTAAGGACGCTGAAAATAAAGGGTATGTGAGCACAATTGAACGTGTGGGCACAATACGGATAGAACGCAAAAAGAAAGAGAATATCGAGAAGCTGACTTTTGCTGAAGTTGTTAATATCGTTGATGGCCAGGTGCTGGGCGGAAGAGCCGGTCTTCACAAAACGCTGAACAAGTTTGTTATTGGGGCTATGAAGCTTGAAGCGATGATGCGGTATACAGATGCTGGAAACCTATTGATTGTCGGAAACCGGACACAGGCCCATGAACTGGCATTGAAGGCAGGGGCTGCGGTTTTAATAACGGGAGGCTTCGATACTGAAGATCATGTTAAGAAGCTGGCTGATGAGCTCCAGCTGCCGGTCATCTCGAGCAGCTATGACACATTCACCGTCGCGACAATGATTAACCGGGCAATTTATGACCAGTTGATCAAAAAAGAAATTGTCCTTGTGGAGGATATCCTGACCCCTCTTCAAGAAGCGATTGTCTTGAAAACGACGGATTCTATTGCTGATTGGCTGAAATACAACCGCGAAACCAATCATAGCCGTTTTCCGGTGGTCGACCATAATCTGAAGGTTCAGGGAGTGGTGACATCCAAAGATATTATGGGCCATGATCCGGAGACGGCTATCGAAAAAGTAATGACCAAAAACCCAATGACTGTCGGCGGCAAAACAAGCGTAGCATCTTCTTCCCATATGATGGTGTGGGAAGGCATTGAACTGCTGCCAGTTGTAGATGAATCGAACAAGCTGGAAGGCATTGTAAGCAGACAGGATGTTCTAAAAGCACTGCAAATGATTCAGCGCCAGCCGCAAGTGGGTGAGACCCTTGATGATATTGTTACAAATCAGCTTGTCCTGACAAGAGGAAAAACAAAGGGCGAGGATGTTTATGGATGTGAAGTTACTCCGCAGATGACCAACCACCTTGGAACGATTTCTTATGGAGTATTTACGACAATCGTCTCTGAAGCAGCAAACAGAGTTTTAAGAAGCTATAAAAAAGGGGATCTGGTCGTAGAAAATATGACGATCTATTTCATTAAGCCTGTACAGATCGACAGCACGCTTGAGATCTATCCGAAAGTACTGGAAGTAGGGCGGAAATTTGGGAAAGTGGATGTGGAAGTATTTAATGAAGGTGTCCTCGTAGGCAAGGCCATGATGATGTGCCAGCTGATTGATCGGCACTAATTTAAAAATGGAGCCCATTTGAGATTTGGGTATAAGAAAAGCCGCTCCAATAGGAAACGGCTTTTTTAAATCTTAATTTTATGCTCTTTTCTCATGGCTCTTTTCGTATAGATTNNAATAAGCTTCCTCGAATAAGCCATCGCACGAAGAAAATGCGAATGCATTTTCGAGGATCAAATGCCTTCCGCTCCAATCAACTCAGCCTATTAAACTTTACGAAAACAGCTTAATTTTAACAATAGGCCTGCGAGCACACTTCTTAATTCTTCCTTGCTTCCTCAGCTTCCTTTGCTGCGTATGGCTGGTAAAATTTATAAGCTTTTATGCCGCCCCAAATACTTAATCCTCCAACAAGGATAAAAATAATACCGACAATAAGCGCTGTGGTTGTATCATATAAAAACAGCTGATTTAACCCAAAGAAAGCAACAAACGCACCAAGAGCCATTTTAGACTTCGCCGATATCCATTGTCTTTCAGACGGCTGCTTGCTTCTGAAGAATTTGATTTTGTAAAAAATATAGAAAGAAAAAGAGAGAATGATCAGAATAACAAAGATAGGCATATCGTAACCTCCAAGTTTCGACAATCTCTTTTCATTCTACCTGCATAATTGAAAAAATGCCATAAGTGTGCTGAGTTTTCTTTTTCTTTTCACCATGATGTGGTAAAAATAAAGTATTCCGAATAAAAGGAGCGCGCCATGAAACAAAAGATACTCGATGAAATTAAAAAACATGAAACGGTCATTATTCATAGGCATGTCCGTCCCGATCCGGATGCGTATGGGTCACAGGGAGGGCTTGCTGAAATCCTGAAGGCTTCGTTTCCTGAAAAAAATATTTTCACTGTAGGCAAGGAAGAAGAAACTCTGCACTTTATGAGAAGGCTCGATGAAATACCTGATGATACATATAATGGGGCACTTGTAATTGTCTGTGATACAGCAAATGCTGAGCGTATATGTGATGGCAGATACGACCAGGGCGACGTGCTAATTAAAATTGACCACCATCCGAATATGGATCCATATGGAGACAAAATGTGGGTCGATACAGATGCAAGCTCCACGAGTGAAATGATTTATGAATTTTATCTCTTTGGGAAAGACCAGGGCCTCAAGATGCCGGATGATGCTGCAAGACTATTATTTGCTGGGATAGTAGGGGATACTGGCCGTTTTCTCTATCCAAGCACAACTGAAAAGACATTTGCATATGCAGGAGAGCTGATACACTATAATTTTTCGCGGCCCGAGCTGTTCAATAAAATGTATGAGCTAAAAGCAAATATCGTTAAATTAAAGGGCTATGTACTGCAAAACTTTGAAATGAAAAAATATGGGGCGGCTATAATGGTTCTAAAAAAGGAACTGTTAGAAGAGTTTCAGGCAGTGCCATCTGAAGCTTCTCTTCTTGTAAGTGCTCTTGGTGATATTCAGGGAATAAAAGCGTGGGTTTTCTTTATTGAAGAAAGTGATCAAATCCGTGTCCGCTTCCGGTCGAAAGGTCCAATTATCAATGAGATTGCGAGAAAGTATAAAGGAGGGGGCCATCCGCTTGCTGCCGGAGCATCGATTTATTCATGGGATGAACTGGATTCGGTAGTAAGGGATTTGGAGGAAGCCTGCAGAGAGAACTAATCTGGATTGCCCGGCTTTTAGCCGGGCCTCAATCCAGCATAATAATCAATTCTATTGAAACAGTTGTATAAATCACCATTTCTTTTACTTCAACCCGATATCTTTTTTCATTCACTCTATGTGTTCTATTTTCTATTATTTTTTTAATCAGTTCACTGCTTTTATAAACTGTATCAATATCCTTGGCAATCATCATGCTAATGTCCTCTTTAATATCATCTTCCAGCTGAAAGACACTGAAAGAATCCAGCTTATATTTCTCGCCGTTTACAATTTTAATAGTAATGTCCTGGACAGTAAGGTTTTTTTGATTTTCCTTATTAAGCTTCTTAAATTCCTCCTGCCAGATTTCTTTATCTTTAACCAATTCATCTATGGTGTCCTTTTGCAGCTTGATTTCCTTGCTGTACCTTTCCTGCCACTCACCAAAAATATACAAAAATATAAACCAGCTAATAATGCCCCCTATGGCCATGCCCGCAAAAAAGCGCTGCCAGGAGGGAAGACGATAGTATGGCGGGATTCTCATGAAATATGCTCCTGAGTCAGCCAGTTAATAAGCATGGCACCGGTTTGGGCCCCGCCAAGAGCAGAAAGAATCAGCATGAATTGCTTAAAAATATCTTTCGTCTGACCATCCAATACACCCTTTTCAAAACTGTAAACTGTATCGAAGGTGCCGCCGATTGCAGCAATGATTGCCCAAATGCGAATCATATTGGAAATTTGGAATATTTCATTCAAAGGAGGCTTGCCTGTTAGAAAAGCAGCCAATCCGCCGATGATCGAACCGCCTACTAAAACACCAAGAGCAATGAAGTAACTCTCAATTAATGTAGAAAAAAAAGGCTGAGTATTCATATCATTCATCCTAACTGCAGGAGAAATCCTGCCTGATTTATCTTGATACTTCATCATATGGACAAACTTTTAAAAATATGTTTTTGGCTGCCCGGATATAAAAAGAGAACATATTTTCTTTTTGGAAACGGGCGTTCTATAATAAAAGCAGCAGAGAAATTAAGGGTGTGAGAAACGTGTCATTTATTCACCTTCATGTATATAGTGCTTATAGCCTGCTGTCCAGCACAGCAAGAATAGAGCAACTGGTTTCAAGTGCCAGGGAAAAGGGATTTTCCGCCTTGGCTTTAACTGACAAAAATGTCATGTACGGTGCCGTCGCCTTTTATAAAGAATGCTTGAAGCAATCCATTAAGCCGATCATGGGCTTAACTGTGGATGTAATGAGTGAGGCAGATGAAGGAGGGGCTTATCCAATTGTCCTTCTTGCCAAAAACCAGCAAGGATTTCAAAATCTATTAAAAATCACAAGTACAGTCCAGACAAAATCACTGCAAGGAATCCCGGTAAAGTGGCTAAAGCATTATGCTGGCGGTCTATTCGCCTTAACCCCGGGACTGGAGGGAGAGATTGAAAGCCATTTGGCGACTGGAGAATTCGATAAAGCCAAAAGGGCTGCAGAACTTTTTAGTGTGCTTTTTGAAAGAAATTCGTTTTTTCTTTCCCTGCAAGAGCATGGATTGCCTGAAGAGAAAGGAGTTCAGGACGGCCTGGCCCGCCTTTCTTCAGAAACGGGCATTGAGCTGGCGGCAGCCAATAGTGTTCACTATCTGAACAAGGAAGATGCTTTTTCCCATGAATGCCTGCTGGCTATAAAAAATGGGGAAAGGCTGCAGGATGAAGGCAGAGAGCGTCTGGCAAGTGATGAATATTACTTAAAAACTTCTCAGGAAATGGTAGAATTATTGTCCGGATACCCAGGTGCTTTGGAAAATACCATTAAGATTGCTGACCAATGCAACGTTATGCTCGAGCTGAACAAACAGAACCTTCCAAAGTATCCCGCTGATAGAGGCCTAAGCGTCGATGAGCTATTAGAGGAAATTTGCTGGCAAGGCTTTGCTGAAAGATATCCTGTTGCAGAGGCTGAACATAGCGAACGCCTAAAATACGAATTAAAAATAATTAAAGAAATGAAATTCAGCGATTATTTCTTAATTGTCTGGGATTTTATGAGATTTGCCAGGGACAATGGCATTTTAACAGGCCCAGGACGGGGATCTGCAGCTGGTTCAATGGTTGCTTATGTACTGTACATAACAGATGTGGATCCGATCGAGCATAAGCTGCTGTTTGAACGATTCCTTAATCCGGAAAGAATCTCCATGCCTGATATTGATATCGATTTTCCGGATCACAGAAGGGATGAAGTGATTCAGTATGTATCCAAAAAATATGGAGAGCTTCATGTTGCCCAGATCCTTACGTTCGGAACACTGGCGGCAAAAGCAGCATTACGGGATGTCGGCAGGGCATTTGGATTAAATCCAAAAGAGTTAGACATTCTATCGAGAAAAATTCCTTCCAAACTGGGGATCAATTTGAAAGAGGCTTACAAAGAGTCTGAACCGCTAAGAAGATTCACTCAAGAATCTGATTTAAACCGCAGGCTATTCGAAACCGCCCTTAAACTGGAAGGTCTGCCGAGACATACCTCTACGCATGCTGCTGGAGTTGTCATCAGTGAGCATCCTCTGGTAGAAGCAATTCCCATCCAAAAAGGCCATGAAAATGTCTATTTGACTCAATATTCTATGGAACATCTGGAGGATGTCGGCTTACTGAAAATGGACTTTCTTGGGCTCAGGAACCTGTCATTGATTGAAAATATTTTAAGCTCGATCCAGAGAAAAACAGGTAAGCGAATTGATATCAAAAGAATCCCGCTGAATGATTCAGCGGTGTATAGCCTCCTTGGAAAAGGTGATACAACGGGTATTTTCCAGCTTGAATCAGAAGGAATGAGAAGTGTCCTGACCAGACTGCAGCCAACCCGTTTTGAAGATATTGTAGCTGTCAATGCTCTTTATCGTCCTGGACCAATGGAAAATATCCCGCTTTTTATCGACAGAAAGCATGGGCGGCAAGAAGTATCTTACCCCCACCCGGATCTAAAAGATATTCTTGAAAATACTTATGGAGTTATTGTTTATCAGGAACAAATTATGCAAATTGCCGCAAAAATGGCAGGCTTCTCCCTGGGAGAGGCAGATTTGCTAAGGCGTGCAGTAAGCAAAAAGCAAAAAGCAGTACTTGATCGGGAGCGCAGCCATTTTGTGGGCGGGGCATTAAAGAAAGGGTACTGTGAACAAACTGCCAATAATATTTATGACTTGATTGTGCGTTTTGCGAACTACGGCTTTAATCGAAGCCATGCTGTTGCTTACAGTTTTATAGCTTACCAGCTTGCCTATTTGAAATCCCATTATCCGCTGCACTTTATGGCTTCCTTGCTGACATCAGTTATCGGGAACGAAGGTAAGATCGCTCAATATATCAGAGAGCTGAAACAAATGGGCTTATCCATCCTTTCTCCTTCTATTAATCAAAGCGGCTATTCCTTTTTAGTTGAAAAAGACTCGATTAGGTATAGTCTTGCAGCTATTAAAGGGGTAGGGGCAGCGGCATTAAAAGATATTTTTCAGGCCAGAAAAAATAAGCGGTTTGAGGATTTATTCGATTTTTGCATAAGAGTATCGACAAAAGCTGTTAATCGTAAAGTTTTGGAAGCCCTGGTCCATTCAGGCAGCTTTGACGAAATTGGAGAAGACAGAGCCGTCCTGCTTGCGAGCCTCGATGTGGCAGCGGAACACGCACAGCTGGTTAAACCGGAAGACGACCAGTTTGATTTCTTTGAAGACGATGAATTTTTCCCAAAGCCAAAATATACTCAAATGGATCCTATACGGCCAGAGGATAAGCTGAAATTCGAAAAAGAAGTACTTGGCCTGTATTTATCGGACCACCCCGTTTCAGTATACGAACCCCATTTTACTCTCCTTGGGGCCGTTCCGCTTTTGGAGCTTGAACCTGAAGACAAAAGAGCCAGAACAGTTGTATATGTGTCGGATGTGAAGAAAATCCGTACGAAAAAAGGGGAGCCAATGGCCTTTCTTTCTTTAAGCGACCAGTCGGGAGATATGGAGGCAGTCGTATTTCCAAAGGTTTTTAACCGTTATGCAGCTCTATGTGCTCAAGGAAACATTATTTTTGCGGAAGGGAAGATGGAAGAGCGGGGAGGAAAAAAGCAGCTGATCCTGCAGCAGCTAGAGGATGCAAAGGAAGCTATTGAAAGAATGGGAAACAAGGATCCTGTCTTGTATCTGCGGATTTCAAAGGAGAAGGAAACAGCAGAAAATCTCCGTTTCCTTAAGGAAATATTTAAGAAAAATGAAGGACCTGTACAGGTTGTTCTATATTACGAAAGCACCAAAAAAAGCATTCGCCTTGGAGAAGAGGACATGATTCAGCCATCGGATGAATTCATAATTCAGCTAACTAATTCACTGGGAGAGAATAACGTGATTTTAAAGTAGTTTCCCTTTACAACAATAACAATTATGGTATATTTGTAAGAAGAAAAAAAACTGGTCTGACCACTATGGTGAATTAGAATAAACTAACCTAAAGAAAATAGTGGACTGTTAACTTACAGCATTCATCCATTTATGTGCGGATTAGTTATCGTGCCGGATATCCGGCCATATAAAGAAGTTTGTTCATTATGTTTTGTTATATATAATAATTCCAGTCCGGCTGCCGGATAATTGAGGAGTGAATATTTTGACCTTACGTGAAGAAGCACTGCATATGCATAGAGTTAATAAGGGGAAACTGGAATCAAAATCAAAGGTCCAGGTACGCAATGCGAGAGATTTAAGCCTTGCCTACTCACCGGGTGTGGCTGAGCCCTGCAAGGAGATCTACGACAAGCCTGAGACTGTATATGAGTATACAATGAAAGGAAATATGGTTGCGGTGGTTTCAGATGGCACAGCTGTGCTTGGGCTGGGGAACATTGGGCCGGAAGCTGCTCTGCCAGTTATGGAAGGAAAGGCAGTTTTATTCAAGAGTTTCGCAGGAGTAGATGCTTTTCCAATCTGTCTGAACACTACGGACGTTGATAAAATTGTTGAAACGGTCAAGCTTCTTGAGCCGACTTTTGGAGGCGTGAATCTTGAAGATATTGCTGCTCCACATTGCTTTTATGTAGAGGAGCGTTTAAAGAAGGAAACAAACATCCCTGTTTTCCATGATGACCAGCATGGCACTGCGATTGTAACGGTTGCTGGCCTGGTGAATGCATTAAAGCTTTCCGGCAAAAAAATGAATGAAATCAAGGTTGTAGCGAACGGAGCGGGAGCTGCAGGCATTGCGATTATTAAGCTTCTTTACAGTTACGGTGTCCGCGATTTAATTATGTGCGATACAAAGGGCGCTATTTTTGAAGGCCGTCCTCAAGGCATGAATGAAATAAAAAATGAAGTTGCGAAATACACAAATCGAGATAATGTAAAAGGCAGTCTTGCTGATGTCATAAAAGGGGCAGATGTTTTCATTGGCGTATCGGTAGCAGGAGCATTAACTGCGGAAATGATCAGCACAATGAACCAGGACCCAATTATTTTTGCAATGGCAAATCCTACTCCTGAGATTATGCCTGATGAAGCAAAAGCAGCAGGAGCAATGGTTGTCGGGACCGGGAGATCGGATTTTCCGAACCAGGTGAATAATGTATTGGCATTTCCAGGGATTTTCCGTGGTGCTTTGGATGTCAGGGCTACTCATATCAATGAGAAAATGAAGGTAGCGGCTGTAGAAGCAATTGCAGGCTTGATTAAAGAGGACGAGCTTAATGCTGATTATGTCATTCCAGGGCCATTTGATCCGCGTGTGGCACCAGAAGTTGCGGCTGCGGTAGCTAAAGCTGCAATGGAAACGGGAGTTGCGCGTATTAAGGTTGATCCTAATGAAGTAAAAGAAAAAACAAGAAGCCTTGCGGTCATCGGAAAAGGTGAGTGATACCATACGTGAATTCACCACAAAATAATACGAAGGTCTATATCGAAATAGTAAAACAGCTCAGGTCCATGATCGAGCATGATGGACTTAAGCCTGGAGATAGATTGCCTTCCGAACGAGAGCTTTCAGAGCGCCTGGGTGTCGGGCGCTCTTCCGTTCGGGAAGCTTTAAGGGCTCTTGAACTTCTTGGTTTGATTGAAACAAGGAGAGGTGAAGGGACCTTTATCCGGGATTTTAGAGGTAACCAGCTTGTACAGCTGCTAAGCACATTTATTCTTCAGGACCAAAAAGCAATACGGGATGTAAAAGAGACAAAGTTTCTGATTGAACTGGATTGCTTATGGCTAATCATCCAGAAGGCTGAAAAAGATCAGCTTCTAAAGTTCAGAGATTGGGCTCTGAAGTCAGAGTATACAGATGATGAGTTTTTCCTGGAGGTTGTCACCCTTGCGGATAATCATCTTTTTTTACGGATATGGATGATATTGAAAGATTATTATAATTCCTTAGCTTTAAAGAAAATGATCGTGGCCAAAACAGAATACGCGGAGCTAATTGATACATTAATTTCTAAGAATGAGTCTGAAGTTATTCGTGTATATAAAAACCTAAGAAAATTGTCGAAAGGTTAACGACAAATTTTTGCAGATTTCACAGTTGCGATAATCTATATTATAAGAATCAGACAAGCAGTATATGGGAGGCCTAGGATATAGGCATTCATTTTTAAATTAGTGGTCTGACCACTAATGAAAATTATGGAAAATGATTCTTTAGTTTTTTACGCAATAAACAGGGAGGTTTCATCTTGCTTAAAGATATTTTTACAAAGACGAAGAAAAAGAAATATGCAACCATTCCATCGGAAACGGCAAAGCAGGATGTGCCGGAAGGAATCATGACCAAGTGTCCAAATTGCAAAAAAATCATGTATACTAAGGAGCTTGTTAAGAACCTAAAGGTTTGTTTCCATTGCCATTATCATCACTCCATGAACTCAAAAGAGCGTTTGGCAAGCTTTTTGGATCCTAATAGCTTTGAAGAAATTAATGCTAATATGATTTCGGAAAACCCTTTGAATTTTCCGGATTACATTGAGAAGCTTGAGAAAGATCGCGAAAAAACAAAAATAAATGAAGCGGTTGTCACGGGGACAGGCACTGTAAATGGCCTAACAATAGCAGTGGCAGTCATGGATTCTACATTCAGGATGGGAAGCATGGGTTCTGTAGTCGGAGAAAAAATCACCCGTGCCATCGAAAAAGCTGATGAATTAGCTGTACCTTTTATTATTTTTACTGCTTCAGGCGGTGCGAGGATGCAGGAAGGGGTCCTTAGCCTAATGCAAATGGCCAAAACAAGTGTAGCCCTAAAAAGGTTCAGTGATAATGGAGGACTGATTATTTCCATTATGACTCATCCGACAACAGGCGGTGTTTCAGCTAGCTTTGCCTCCCTGGGAGATTATAATTTGGCTGAGCCAGGGGCTTTGATTGGCTTTGCCGGCCGTCGAATCATTGAGCAAACAATCAGGGAAGAATTGCCTGAGGATTTCCAAACAGCCGAGTTCTTATTGAAACATGGCCAGTTGGATGCAGTTATATCAAGAACAGAATTGAAAGACAAGATATCAACTATTCTATCCATACATCAACCAGGAGGTGACTTCCAATGGCAGGAGAGTTAGAATTTGAACGTCCGGTAACGGAGCTGAAAAAAAAGATTGCAGAATTAAAAGAGTTTACGAAGACGGCCGATGTCGATCTATCTTCAGAAATAGAGAAACTGGAAGCACGCTTGGAAAAATTAGAAGCAGATATATATGAAAATATGAAACCTTGGGATCGCGTGCAAATTGCACGGCACCCTGCAAGGCCAACTACGCTGGACTATATTTCTTATCTTTTTGAAGACTTTTTCGAATGCCATGGTGATCGTGCCTTTGGAGATGATGAAGCGATTGTCGGCGGTATAGCGAAATTTAGGGGCCATCCGGTAACAGTGATCGGGCATCAGCGCGGAAAAGATACGAAAGAGAATATTCGCAGAAACTTTGGAATGCCTCATCCGGAGGGATACCGTAAAGCGCTAAGGCTTATGAAGCAGGCGGATAAGTTCCGCAGGCCGATTATTTGTTTTATTGATACGAAAGGCGCTTACCCGGGCAAAGCGGCCGAGGAACGTGGCCAAAGTGAAGCCATTGCCAAAAATCTATTTGAAATGGCCAGTTTAAAGGTCCCAGTCATTTGCATCGTCATTGGTGAAGGGGGAAGCGGAGGTGCGCTTGCACTGGGTGTGGGAAACCATATTCATATGCTTGAAAACTCCACTTATTCCGTAATCTCGCCTGAAGGAGCTGCTGCGATTCTTTGGAAAGATGCTTCCCAGGCAAAAAAAGCAGCAGAATCAATGAGAATCACCGCGCCGGATTTAAAAGAGCTTGGCGTTGTGGATGAGATTATTGACGAGGTAAAAGGCGGCGCCCACAAAGATGTTAAAACCCAGGCAGCTGAAATTGAATCTGTTCTTAATAACTCTCTAAGGGATTTAATGAGTTTGTCTGAAGAACAGCTGGTCGACCACCGATACAACAAGTTCAAATCTATTGGTGAATATTCGTTTTTAAAGGAATTTATTGGGGTAAAATAAAAACGTGCTTTCGGGCACGTTTTTATTTTTTGATGGACTTGATCCCTGTTGATGTGACGTAAATCACTGCTTCTCCCATATAAAACGCTTTCAGTTCACCGATAATTCTGTCTTTGTTTTAAATCGTCTGATTAAGTTGAGATGCGTCCTTCTTCATGGTATTTTAGAAATATTCACAAGCGTTTTGTTCATAATAAGATAAGCAGCCTTGCGGCTTTACATAATGAGCCTGTCATTACATACAAATTTCGTTTCGGTCATGATTTTAAAAAAATACTTAGGCCGGTGAAATCAGCGCAATAAACAACACGCTTTTTCAGCTTTATATAAAAACTAATCTGGGGTGGTTATTGTGAAGAAAATAGGAGTATTAACAAGCGGCGGCGATTCGCCGGGCATGAACGCTGCTGTTCGTGCGGTTGTCCGTAAAGCTATTTATCATAATATTGAAGTATATGGCGTTTATGGCGGATACTCAGGTTTGATGACCGGGAATATTAAAAAGCTTGACTTGGGTTCTGTTGGTGACATTATCCATCGCGGGGGAACCGTATTGCATTCTGCAAGAAGCGAAGAGTTTAAAACGAAGGAAGGCCAGCAGAAGGGCATTGAACAAATGAAAAAGCACGGCATCGATGGCCTGGTGGTCATTGGAGGGGATGGTTCATACCGCGGAGCAAGAGCTTTAACTGAACAAGGCTTCCCATGTGTTGGCGTCCCTGGCACCATTGATAATGACATTCCGGGAACTCAATACACAATTGGTTTTGACACCGCATTAAATACGGTTATTGATGCGATTGACAAAATCCGTGATACAGCTACTTCGCATGAAAGAACGTTTATCATTGAAGTAATGGGAAGAGATGCAGGAGATATTGCTCTTTGGGCAGGTTTAGCCGGCGGAGCCGAAACCATCCTTATTCCTGAAGAAGGCTATCATATGGATGAAATTGCTGAACGCCTCAAAAAAGGGCATGAACGAGGCAAAAAGCACAGTATCATTGTAGTTGCAGAAGGTGTATGCAGTGGAGTAGAGTTTGCCAAGCAGATTAAGGAAACAACAGACTTTGATACCCGAGTATCTGTACTAGGGCATATGCAGCGAGGTGGATCTCCAACAGCCTTTGACCGTGTACTCGCAAGCCGTCTTGGAGCGCGTGCAGTAGAGCTGCTGCTTGAAGGACATGGAGGACGTGCAGTTGGAATTGAAAATAATAAGCTTGTTGACCATAATATAATTGAAATCTTAGATAGAGAGCACACACTTGATTTAGATCTTTATAAATTGTCAAAAGAACTTTCCATTTAGTTTTTTGTTAAGGTAGTTATAAAGCCAAAGAAGCAGACATGCCCCTACAAGCTGCCTGCTTAACTGAGCTTCATTCATTTCAGGAGGTAAAATTATATGCGTAAAACGAAAATCGTTTGTACAATAGGCCCGGCAAGTGAAAGTGTAGAAAAGTTGACACAGCTTATACAGGCAGGCATGAATGTAGCCCGTTTGAACTTTTCCCATGGTGATTTTCAGGAACATGGCCAGCGGATTCAAAATATTCGTGAAGCATCAAAAAGCACTGGTAAGACGGTAGCGATCCTTTTGGATACAAAGGGTCCGGAGATCCGTACGAACAATATGCGCGAGGGTGCGGTTGAGTTAAAAGCAGGGGACGATATTATCATATCCATGAATGAGGTTGAGGGAACATCAGAGAAGTTCTCTGTTACATATGCCGGCCTTATTGAAGATGTGCACACTGGAAGTAAAATTTTGCTTGATGACGGACTAATCGGCCTGGAAGTTACGAAGATAGATAAAGCAAATAGTGAAATCCATACAAAAATATTAAACAGCGGAACACTGAAGAATAAAAAAGGTGTGAATGTTCCTGGAGTATCTGTGAATCTGCCTGGAATTACAGAAAAAGATGCGCAGGATATTCTATTTGGAATAGAACAGGGAGTAGACTTTATTGCTGCATCATTTGTCCGCAGGGCATCAGATGTATTGGAAATCAGACAGCTTCTTGAAGAGCATAATGCTGCCCATATTAACATCATTCCTAAGATTGAAAACCAGGAAGGCGTTGATAATATCGATGAAATCCTTGAGATTTCAGACGGACTGATGGTGGCGCGAGGCGATCTTGGTGTTGAAATCCCAGCAGAAGAAGTTCCTCTTGTACAAAAGAAATTAATTAAGAAGTGTAATGCACAGGGAAAACCTGTCATCACTGCTACACAAATGCTTGATTCCATGCAGCGGAATCCACGCCCTACACGTGCGGAAGCCAGTGACGTAGCAAATGCCATTTTTGATGGAACGGATGCCATCATGCTATCAGGCGAGACAGCTGCGGGGTCATACCCTGTTGAAGCGGTGCAAACGATGCACAACATTGCATCAAGAGCTGAGTCTGCGCTGGATCACAAAGAAATTTTATCCAACCGCAGCAAGGATAATGAGCATAATATTACAGATGCGATTGGACAATCGGTTGCGCATACGGCATTAAACTTGGATGTAAATGCAATCATTACACCAACTGAGAGTGGCCATACTGCTAGAATGATATCGAAATACCGTCCAAAAGCTCCAATTGTAGCTGTAACATCCAATGACCATGTGTCACGCCGCCTTGCTCTAACATGGGGTGTATATCCTCAAATCGGCCAAAGAGCGACTACAACAGATGATATGCTTGATATTGCAGTTGAAGAAAGCTTAAACAGCGGAATTGTTGCTTCTGGAGACCTGGTGGTCATCACTGCAGGAGTTCCTGTTGGTGAAGCAGGTACGACTAACCTGATGAAAATTCATGTTGTCGGCGATGTCCTGGCAAAAGCACAAGGCATTGGGCGCAAATCTGCTTTCGGTAAAGTTGTAATTGCCAGAAATGCAGAAGAAGCACTAGCGAAGGTTACGGAAGGGTCTATCCTTGTAACCATTGGCTCAGACCGTGAAATGGTTCCGGCAATTGAAAAGTGCAGCGCTCTTATTACTGAAGAAGGCGGCCTCACAAGTCATGCGGCAGTGGTTGGGCTTAATATTGGTATTCCAGTTATTGTAGGAGTAGAAAGAGCGACAACCCTGTTAAAAGATGGACAGGAAGTGACAGTTGACTCTCAGCGCGGTGTTATCTATAACGGGCACGCGAGCGTACTATAAAGTTTTACGTTAAAAAGGAAGGGCAGCCCCTTCCTTTTTTTGAATGTTTCTTCTGAATAGCGAATACAATGAAAAAGAGGATGGACAAATTGTTATAAGTGCGTTCATTTATTTGATATAATTAACTTAAGTCTTAAACTAAAAGAGGTGGCTATATGCGCTACATTCTCTTGTTGCTGATTATCGTACCAGCGGCTGAAATAGGAATTTTGTTATTATCAGGAAATACAATCGGTCTATGGCCTACCCTGGCGATCATCATATTCACAGGCATTCTCGGAGCTTATCTGGCTAAAAAGCAAGGCCTGGAAACAATCAGAAAATTGCAGGACCAGCTCCAATATGGACAAATGCCCGGAGATACCATCCTTGATGGAGTATGCATTCTTGTAGGGGGCACTTTGCTTCTTACCCCCGGCTTCATAACAGATGCAGCTGGTTTTACTCTTCTGGCTCCTCCGACAAGAAGGCTGTATAAGAAAATTCTGCTTATCGGAATACGAAAGTGGATGAACAAGGGCACGATTACAATCATTAGATGAAAAATTTGTATATATACAGAAAGCCGCTCCTTTTATCAGGAGCGGCTTTTCTATGTAACTTTTTCATCCCCTTTTATAAACATCCATATATCCCTGAAGACACCTGCTTTATGCAGAGTAGTGATTAATACAAGTGTAACCGGACCTACAATTAATCCAAGGAAGCCGATTAATTTAAAGCCGACAAACAAGGCAATAAGGGTGGCTAATGGGTCGAGGCCAATGCTCGATGAGAGAATCTTCGGCTCCATAATCTGGCGCTGCACTAAGACGATTACATAAAGGATTCCTAATCCAATTGCTTTGCTCATTTCTCCTCCGATGGCCTCATAGATGATCCAGGGGACAAAAATCAACCCTGTACCAAGATAAGGAATGATGTCCACCAGGCCTGTAACGAGTGCTATTGTGATCGCATAATCAACTCGGAGAATCAGGAGTCCCGCCAATATAATAACAGTTGTGATGGATACTAAAGTTGCCTGCGCTTTTATAAAACCAAAAAGGGCTTTTTGCAGGTCTGTGAAAACGGTTCTTCCGCTTGTTTTGGCCCTGCTGGGAATCATTCGGCTAAATAATCCTGATAGCCTGTGCCAATCCTTGCTTATAAAAAAAGTGGCAAGCAGCGAAAAGATTAAAACAGTTGCCGCATTTGGGAACCAGGACAGGATATTTGGGATCTTTTCAAAAAATGCCTGGATAAAGTCTCCGAGAGTAGAGCCAATTTGCTTTCCTACATTTTCAATATTCGTTAAAATAGTATCTTGCTGGCCGGTACCGAGATTATTAAATAGACTAGTAAGCTGGTTGTAGAGGGGAATGATTTGTCCGGCAAAAAACTGTTCAATGAAGCCGATTAATGTTTCAAGATGTGTAGGCACGACTCTTGCCAAATAATCCGCTCCCGAAACAATTTCGGCTATAAGCAGTGTGATTAATCCTGCAAAAATGGCAAAGATAAGAATCAATGCAATTAGTACAGCAATGGCCCTCGGCATTTTCCATTTTGCTTCTAATAAATTAACAAACGGGTTAATAAGAAAAGCAATGGCCAATCCAATCAAAAAAGGATAGGTAACTTTGGATAAATAGAAAAAAGCATATAAACTTAAAATCACAAATCCAATGACAAAGAAAAATCTTACTGTTCGATATATGTATGCCGGATTCAAAAAACTGCCTCCTTTTCAATTAGGATTAGCCTTAAATAGTTCCATTTTTATGCAAATTATTAATTAATATCATCATACACCATTTTTCTTTTTGCTTAAAATGAAAAAATATTTACCTCTTCTTAAGCAGAAAGATACTATTAAGCCTATTATAATAAGTATTCTAATTTTTATGAAATAGGCAAAAAAACATAGAAATTATTAAAAATGAAGAAATTATGTTACGATAATATAGAGAGCTGGCAGGTGAATAAGTTAATGTTTTCACAATCACTCATATTTTTACTTCTTTTACTGGCTATAGGTGTTGTGGCCAAAAATCAATCATTGATGGTTGCGGTTTTCGTATTGATTGTCCTAAAAGCTGCTGGCCTTGATTCAAAGTCATTCACTTTTTTGCAATCCAAAGGAATCAATTGGGGTGTGACCATCATCACAATTGCTGTCCTGGCGCCAATTGCTAGTGGAGAGATCGGGTTCCGTGATTTGACCGGCGCCTTTAAATCACCTTTTGCATGGATTGCCCTGATTTCAGGTATGGCTGTGGCGCTCCTGGCGAAAGGCGGTATTAGCTTGCTCGCAGAGGATCCCCATATTACAACCGCTCTTGTGCTTGGTACCATTCTTGCTGTATCGCTGTTTAAAGGGGTTGCCGTTGGTCCTCTGATTGGTGCAGGGATTGCTTACATGGCGATGAAAATCTTTGAATTTTTTAAATAACTTTTTTCGAAAAATAATATTTTTTAACAATTTGAGTGCTTTCCGTTCACAAAAGTCAGATAATTGTTTATAATAGGACTTGTAAGCGCAACCTAATTCGCGGTACCTTTTATATTCAGTTAAGCTCTATTAAAATATTATTAATATACTTTAAATTTTTCGAGTACAGAAAAAATGTAAGCATTTTCTTTTTTTTTGCAGCATAACCGAGCAACCGCTCGATGGAAAATATGCCAAAAGAAAGTTTACTTCTTCCGTATATCGGGGAGTGGCCTCTCACTAAATGGAAGTTTCACCTTTCATGATTTTGGTCTGTGGATCGGCTAACCCAAGCCGACTTGCAAAGGCTGTTAAGCAGCCTGTATAAAAGCATGTTCAAATGGACGGCGAAATCCGGACAGCTTGAACCTGCTCAAGGAAGCTTTTCTGAAAAGTTGAAAAACAGGTTCGGCTTACTTACGACATGTACAGACAAAAATGGGTATGGGGAAATTTTATTATGTAAAGGAGAGATTCGGTATGACAGTAACACGCGGTCTTGAAGGGGTAGTTGCTACTACTTCGTCTATTAGTTCCATCATAGACGACACTTTAACTTATGCAGGCTACAATATTGATGATCTGGCTGAAAATGCAAGTTTTGAAGAGGTAATTTACCTTTTATGGCACAGGAAACTTCCAACTCAATCACAATTGGAGGAATTGAAAAATCAGCTTGCTGAAAACTATTCTCTTCCTGAGGAAGTATTGAACCATTTTAAAACATATCCGATTGACAAAGTGCATCCAATGGCTGCCCTTCGTTCGGCTGTGTCTCTTTTAGGACTTTATGATAATGAAGCAGACCAGATGGATGAAGAAGCTAACTATAAAAAAGCAATTCGTCTCCAAGCTAAAATGCCTGCTATTGTAACGGCATTTGCACGGGTGAGAAAAGGGCTTGAGCCGGTTGCTCCAAGAACAGATCTTGGGTTTGCGGCAAACTTCCTGTACATGCTTACTGGCAATGAGCCTGAAGATATTGCTGTAGAAGCATTTAATAAAGCGTTAGTCCTTCATGCCGACCATGAACTAAACGCTTCAACATTTACTGCACGTGTTTGTGTGGCAACATTATCAGATATCTATTCTGGTGTAACTGCTGCTATCGGCGCTTTAAAAGGCCCACTGCACGGCGGTGCTAATGAAGCAGTAATGAAAATGCTTACTGAAATCGGCACATTAGAAAATGTGGAACCATATATTCGTGAAAAGCTTAACAACAAAGAAAAAATCATGGGCTTTGGACACCGCGTTTATCGCCAGGGCGACCCGCGTGCCAAGCATTTAAGAGAAATGTCCAAGAAGCTTACCGAGCTTACTGGAGAACCTCACTGGTATAAGATGTCAACTCAGATCGAAGGAATCGTTACAGGAGAGAAGAACCTTCCTCCAAATGTTGACTTCTACTCTGCGTCTGTTTACCACAGCCTGGGCATCGACCATGATCTGTTCACGCCGATTTTTGCAGTTAGCCGTGTTTCCGGATGGCTTGCACATATTCTTGAACAGTACGAAAACAATCGACTAATCCGTCCTCGTGCTGATTACACAGGCCCAGGGATGCAAAAATATGTGCCTGTTGACCAAAGAGGCTAATAATCTGCTGTCTGCAGCGCAAATCAACACCTGAATTTAACAGAGGAAATAAAAAAATACTCAGCATTTTACTTTTTATCAAAAAATTGCTGTAATAGAGAGAGCAGGGAAAAGGTTAGAGGCATATGCCTTCTAACCTTTGATTCTGATATACTGATGCAGCATCGCCGCATCAAGATACATATAAAGGCTGATGCTCGCACTTTTCAAAATGGAGGGTATAAACAATGCAAGGTGAAAAAATTACAGTTACTAATGGTGTACTAAATGTACCAAACAACCCAATCGTTCCATTTATCGAGGGCGACGGAACAGGCCCGGATATTTGGACTGCTGCTTCCAGAGTTTTAGATGCCGCTGTTGAAAAGGCATATAAAGGGGAGCGCAAACTTGTTTGGAAAGAAGTTTTAGCGGGAGAAAAAGCTTTTAACCAGACTGGCGAGTGGCTTCCATCTGAAACACTTGATGTAATTAATGAATATTTAATCGCTATTAAAGGGCCTTTAACAACTCCTATCGGCGGTGGAATCCGTTCTCTAAACGTTGCGCTTCGCCAAGAGCTTGACCTATTTGTATGCTTGCGTCCAGTTCGCTGGTTTGAAGGTGTTCCTTCTCCGGTTAAACGTCCGCAGGATACTGACATGGTTATTTTCCGTGAAAATACAGAGGATATTTATGCAGGTATCGAGTATGCAAAGGGTTCAGATGAAGTTAAAAAGTTAGTTTCATTCCTTCAGGATGAAATGGGCGTTAACAAAATCCGCTTCCCGGAAACTTCCGGAATCGGCATCAAGCCTGTTTCAGAGGAAGGTACAAGCCGTTTAGTTCGTGCTGCTATTGAGTATGCAATTAAAGAAGGCCGCAAATCATTAACACTTGTACATAAAGGCAATATCATGAAGTTTACTGAAGGAGCCTTTAAAAACTGGGGATATGAGCTTGCTGAAAGAGAATACGGCGATAAAGTATTTACATGGGCTCAATATGACCGCATTAAAGATGAGCAAGGTGTTGAAGCAGCTAACAGTGCTCAAGCAGACGCTGAAGCAGCAGGCAAAATCATCGTAAAAGATGCAATCGCTGATATCTTCCTTCAGCAAATCCTAACTCGTCCTAAAGAATTCGATGTGGTTGCTACAATGAACCTCAATGGAGACTATATCTCTGATGCACTTGCAGCACAGGTTGGAGGTATCGGAATTGCTCCTGGCGCTAACATCAACTATGAAACGGGACATGCGATCTTTGAAGCAACACATGGTACAGCTCCAAAATATGCTGGCCAAGATAAGGTCAACCCTTCTTCTGTCATTCTTTCCGGTGTGCTAATGCTTGAACACTTAGGCTGGAATGAAGCTGCCAACATGATTGTTAAGTCCATGGAAAAATCCATTGCTTCTAAAGTTGTAACATATGACTTTGCACGCCTAATGGATGGAGCAACTGAAGTGAAGTGCTCTGAATTCGGTGACGAATTAATCAAGAACATGGAATAATATCAAAAGTTCAACAAACCTAAAAGCCCGCATATCCGGACATATTTGTCCAACGGGCAGTGTTTTTTCTCCTAAGAAGGCTGTTCTTTCAGAACGGCCTCTTATATAATTCAGGCTAAATCCTGATACTTTAAATACCAAAAGGGGGAACTATTCATGTCATTGAAACGCAAAAAGATTTCTGTAATTGGCGGGGGATTTACTGGTGCAACAACTGCATTCCTGCTTGCCCAGAAAGAACTTGGAGATGTTGTTTTAGTTGATATTCCACAAATGGAAAACCCTACAAAAGGGAAAGCGCTTGATATGCTTGAAGCAAGCCCTGTACAAGGCTTTGATGCTAACATTACAGGTACTTCAAGCTATGAAGACACAAAGGACTCTGACATCGTTGTGATCACTGCAGGTATTGCCCGAAAGCCAGGCATGAGCCGTGATGACCTTGTTCAAACAAACCAAAAAATCATGAAAAGTGTAGCCCAGGAGATTGCTAAATATTCTCCAAACAGCTTTATCGTCGTGCTAACTAACCCAGTTGATGCTATGACTTATACAGTATTTAAAGAATCGGGATTCCCTAAAAACCGTGTAATTGGCCAATCCGGAGTCCTTGATACAGCCCGTTTCCGTACATTTGTTGCACAGGAACTAAACCTGTCAGTTAAGGATATTACCGGATTTGTACTTGGAGGACATGGAGATGATATGGTTCCTCTAGTGCGTTATTCCTATGCAGGGGGCATTCCTTTAGAAACTTTAATTCCAAAGGATCGTCTTGATGCTATTGTGGAACGTACACGCAAAGGCGGCGGAGAAATCGTTAACCTATTAGGAAATGGCAGTGCATATTATGCGCCAGCTGCTTCCCTGGTTGAGATGTGTGAAGCTATCCTTAAAGATCAGCGCCGTGTTCTTCCTTCTATCGCTTACCTTGAAGGTGAGTATGGTTACCAAGGAATCTACCTTGGTGTACCAACTATCCTTGGAGCAAATGGAATTGAAAAGGTTATTGAGCTTGAATTAACAAATGATGAAAAAGCTGAATTAGATAAGTCAGCTGAAGCAGTTCGCAATGTAATGGCAGTATTGGCATAAGCAAAAAAATTCGGGGAGACTTCCCCGAATTTTTTTACTAGAGGCTCTTTTTGGGCATGGTATAAAATGATATGATAAGATAAATAGACTGAATAATAGAAATTATTTTACAGTCTATTTTTTATTCGGCAACCTTGTAAACGTTTACATTACTCGGAGGTGCAGAGAGATGCTGCTTGGAAAAAAAAGAAAATTGGGAAGAAAAATTGAAGAAATATCTGTAGGTGAAAAATTGACGCTTACAGAAAAGATAGAAGATAAAGATTTACTATTATATTTGGGCCTGACTAACGATGCAAACCCGCTTTATATTCAGCATGACTATGCTTCGCAGACGCCTTATAAAAAACCGATCGTTCCAAGCGTGATGCTAAATGGAGTCATAAATTCAGCTGTTTCAAAATATTTGCCCGGTCCGGGAAGCCATGTGTTAAAACAGGATATTGAATATATAAAGCCGGTCTATCATTATGGGACAGTTCAATTCTTATTTGAGGTAACAGAAGTCAACACGAGCAGCCATACTGTTCAAATTAAAGTCCAGGGCACAAATGAAGAAGATGAAACAGTTATAAATGGCCTGCTCCTTGTGTGCCCTCCGTACAAGCTGCAGCCTATGGATGGAAATGCTCTTGAGAACTTTTGATAGAAAGTTTAATTTGGCACTGTGCTGATTAGAGTCAAGCCGGTATTCCTCTAAAATTAATTCTTAATTCCTGCGTGCCGGGCGGGAAACAAAGTAACCGCACAGGCGTAGGACACCGAGGAGCTCGGGAGCCCGTGGAAAGCGATTGCCTCACGGAAAATAACACCCAGGTATATCATAGCCAATGCAAAAAGATGTGCAGAACCTGCACATCTTTTTTATGTTTCATTCCGCTTTTAGCTTTCAGTTGCTTATTCCCCTTTTATGTATATTATAATAGAGATATGGCAAATAGGGGTTTACTAGGCAGGAGGGGTTCCTGCTTCTTATAATAAGGCTGGCAGATTCAGACTTGAACCTGATTCAGTTAAAGCTTTTAAAGGGGTAATACATTCAATCGGAGGATTTTATGGACAAAAAGATTCTTGTTGTAGATGACGAACAATCAATCGTAACTTTGCTGCAGTATAATTTGCAGCAGGCGGGGTATGAGGTTATCACTGCAATGGATGGCCAGGAGGGAAAGGATCTGGCAGTTTTAGAGAAGCCGGATCTTATTGTATTGGATCTTATGCTGCCGAAGCTTGATGGCATTGAAGTTTGTAAGCAGCTTAGACAGCAAAAGGTTTCCACACCCATTTTGATGTTAACAGCCAAAGATGATGAATTTGATAAAGTGCTTGGCCTTGAACTGGGTGCAGATGATTATATGACAAAGCCGTTCAGCCCCCGTGAAGTTGTTGCGAGAATTAAAGCCATTTTGCGGAGAACTCAATTCATGCCTGAGCCACCTGAGGAAAATCCAGAAGATACTGATTCATTCCAGATTGGGGGATTAAAAATATTTCCTGATCACTATGAAGCATATTTTGAAGAAGAGCTTCTTGAACTAACTCCGAAAGAGTTTGAATTGCTTCTCTATCTTGCTAAAAATAAAGGGCGTGTTCTTACAAGAGACCAGCTATTAAGCGCAGTCTGGAATTACGACTTTGCCGGAGACACAAGAATTGTTGATGTACATATAAGCCATTTAAGAGAGAAAATCGAAAAAAATACTAAGAAACCAGTTTATATTAAGACGATCCGAGGTTTAGGCTACAAGCTGGAGGAGCCAAAAGGAGAATGACCAGGTTCCGGACACGGCTGCTTTTTGCATTGCTCACTTTAATATTTGCCGTCTTAATTGGAGTAGGACTTCTTTTGGGCCAGCTTTTTAAAAGCTATTATTTGAAGGCTTTTGATGAACGGTTAAAAAAAGAAACCGAAATGATTTCCAGCTATATAGTCGATAATGGAGGGATTCAATCCCTAACCATTGATAAAGTCAATGAATTTAGTGACATTCTTGATGTACGTGTAACGGTTTCTGATAGACAGGGAAGGATTTTGTTTGATAGCAGCAATAAAAATGCAACAACACAAAGCAGGCATCAGGAGATTATTTTTGAGATTTTAAAGAAAGAAGAGAATGATCAAACAGGCTGGGAAGTTGCCGGTGGATATAACTTGCATTATTATTGGCAGCCATTATTGGCAAATGGGGAACAGGCAGGATACATATTTCTAAGCACAAAAATGACAGAAACGCAGAAGGCCTATCAGCAAATTTGGTGGATTTTGACCATCAGCCTCGGGCTATCACTTTTTGTCATCATTATGCTGGGGACTCGGATAACAGCACGCTATACCAAGCCGATTGAGTCAGCGACTAAGGTCGCAATTGAACTTGCAAAAGGGAATTATCGGGCAAGGACCTATGAAGATCAAGCAGACGAAACGGGTATGCTCAGCACTTCTATTAATGTTTTGGCCAGAAACCTTCAGGAAATGGTTAAATCACAAGAAATGCAGCAGGACCGGCTTGGGGCTCTGATTGAAAATATGGGGAGCGGCTTAATTCTGATTGACAGCCGGGGTTATATAAATTTAATTAATCGTCCATACAAAGAGGTTTTTAATGTAAACTCCTCTGAATATTTATATAAACTCTATTATGAAGTGATTGAACATAAAGGCATTACAGATATGATTGAAGAGATATTCATGACCGAGCAAAAAGTGAAAAGGCAGCTGGTCATACCAGTAAATATAGAAAGGCGCTATTTTGAAGTTTACGGTGTGCCTATCATCGGGACGAATGATGAATGGAAGGGAATATTGCTGGTTTTTCATGATATTACAGAGCTAAAAAGGCTTGAGCAGATCAGGAAGGATTTTGTAGCGAATGTTTCCCATGAGCTGAAAACACCTATCACTTCAATCAAAGGATTTTCAGAAACACTATTGGATGGGGCTATGGAGGATAAACAAGCTCTCAATGATTTCCTGAATATTATATTGAAGGAAAGCGACCGGCTGCAGTCCCTCATTCAAGATTTACTGGACTTATCCAAAATTGAGCAGCAGGGATTCAGCTTGAAGTTTCAGCCGATGAACTTGACTGTTGCACTTGATGAAGTATTAGCCATAACGAAGGGAAAAGCTGCAGAAAAGGATATTGTTTTTGAGTATAAGAGGGAAGAGAAGCCAATCTACATTGAGGGAGATGTGCATCGGCTAAAGCAGGTATTCATTAACATAATATCTAATGCGATCTCCTATACTCCAAATCAAGGGAGCATTTATATTTGTTTACAAGAGACAGAAACTGCTGTGCTAACTGAAATAGCGGATACAGGCATAGGAATTGAAGCAAAAGAAATCTCGCGCATCTTCGAACGTTTTTACCGGGTCGATAAAGCAAGGAGCAGGAATTCCGGTGGAACAGGGCTTGGCCTTGCGATTGTAAAACATCTTGTTGAAGCACATAAGGGCTCCATTACAGTGAAAAGTGAAGTGGGTAAGGGAACATCCTTTACCATTGAACTACCTAAAAAATTTAATAGATAAATGAAAATAATTGGATGAAGTAGAAATGTTAACTTTACATAATTTTTACAACCGATTTATGTTCCCTTTACATTGTGTTGCTAAAATTTTAATTGTTAAACCCCTTCATCCAAGGAGCCATAGAGAAAGGCGAAAGCTGACCCCGCTTTCGTCTTTCTCGTTTTTTTTACTCTAGAATAGAGTATTGTATTTCTTTATCAGAAACGAATGTTTATGACCTGTCTATTTCTTCGAATAAACACATCCCCTCTCCTTTTTTGTCATATTTCTGAAACCTTTTCGTAATTAAAGCGTATGAAGAGTTATAGAAATAAGAAGAGGGAAAGGGGAGAGAAAATGGTCAGTCTTAAAAGAATTTATACCATTGCGGGCCTCGTTCTGGCAATTGTGATTTTAAGTATCGTGGCTTTTACCACATGGTACACGGTCGATGAATCAGATCAGGCGGTTATTTTAACGTTTGGTAAAGTCGAAGAAGGTATTACGGAGCCAGGACTTCATTTTAAATTGCCATGGCCTATCCAAAGTGTAGAGAAGCTTTCGAAAGAGACTTTTTCCCTGCAATTTGGCTATGAAGAAAAGGATGGGGAAATAAAGGATTTTCCAGAAGAAACGAAAATGATTACAGGGGACGAAAATATTGTTCTTGCAGATCTGGTTGTTCAATGGAAAATAACAGATCCTGAGAAATATCTTTACAATGCTGAAGACCCGAAAGAAATACTTTATGATTCTACTTCAGCATCGTTGAGAAGTATTATAGGAAGCTCTAAAATTGATGATGCTTTAACCTCCGGAAAAGCGGAAATAGAGGCTGAAGTAAGGGAACTGCTGACTTCCTTAGTCAATAAGTATGATATTGGGATTTCCGTGCTGGCCGTTAAGCTTCAGGATGTTGAACTGCCGAATGAAGATGTGAGAAAGGCATTCACCGATGTAACAGACGCCAGGGAAACAGCCAACACTAAACTTAATGAAGCCGAAAAGTATAAGAACCAGAGAATGAACGAAGCAGAGGGAGAGAAGGATGCCCTCATTTCCAAAGCAGAAGGTGAAAAGGCAGCCCGTCTGGAAAGAGCGCGGGGAGATGTAGCAGTTTTTAATAAATTATATGGAGAATATAAAAATAATCCGGATATTACAAAAGAGCGCCTTGTCCTCGAAACACTCGAACAAGTACTTCCTGGTGCGGAGATATATATTATGAATGATGACGGCAATACGTTGAAATACTTCCCGATTCGGCCCCTTGAAAAAGAACAGGCCAAACCGAAAGAGGACGGAGGTGCGGATAATGAGTGATCAGAATGTGGTTAATATAAATGAGCGCGGCGGGAACTTTAAATGGAGAGATTATACAAAGATTGGAATTCTCCTGGTCATCATCATTGCCGCATTGGCCATTCTTTTTAGCAATCTTTTTATCGTGAAGGAAGGCGAGTATAAGGTCATCCGCCAATTTGGAGAGGTTGTCAGAATTGAAAGTGAACCTGGCCTATCTTATAAAATACCGTTTATTCAAAGTGTTACATCGCTTCCAAAATACCAGATGACTTATGATGTATCTGAAGCTGAAATCAACACAAGGGATAAAAAAGTAATGATTATCGATAATTATGCTGTATGGAGAATTGAAGATCCCAAGAAAATGATTGCTAATGCGAGAACATTAGAGGGTGCAGAAGCCAGAATGGAAGAATTCATCTACTCTGTTACCCGCTCTGAACTGGGCCAGTTAAATTATGATGAAATTATAAACGACGAAAAATCCTCTAGAGGATCCTTAAATGACCAAATTTCTGCTAAGGTGAACGAATTGCTTGCGAAGGACAATTATGGAATCACTGTGACGGATGTCAGGATTAAGCGGACAGATTTACCGGCTGAAAATGAGCAATCTGTTTATACGAGGATGATTTCGGAACGCCAATCCACGGCTCAGGAATACCTCTCGAAGGGTGATGCAAAAAAGAATATCATTATTGCGCAAACAGACAGAAATGTAAGAGAGATTCTTGCAAAAGCACAGGCAGATGCCGAAGAGATCCGTGCTGAAGGGGAAGCAGGAGCTGCGAAGGTATATAATGAAGCTTTCTCAAAAGATCCTAGCTTCTACTCGTTATTCCGTACCCTTGAGTCTTATAAAAAGACGATCAATGGAGAGACCGTTATTGTTCTTCCGTCTGATTCACCATATGCCCGTTTGCTAATGGGCTATACAGAATAAGAATAGATAAAATTAGGGTTTCTTAATACAGGGCCGTTATTTTTCTTTCTCTATCTGCTCATGATAGAATAAAGGAAAATAACGGTTTTTATTATGTTTTAAGCTGATACCTTAGGCTTTACAAGGGTATTTTAGCTTATAGCATTTCGTTTTTTAAGAGGAGGAGATCTTATTTGGATAAAAAGAAGCTAGTTCTGATAGATGGCAACAGCATCGCTTATCGTGCATTTTTCGCATTGCCGCTTTTAAACAATGATAAAGGAATACATACGAATGCAGTTTACGGATTTACAATGATGCTGCAGAGAATTCTGGAAGATGAAAAGCCTACTCATTTGCTGGTTGCATTTGACGCTGGCAAAACAACCTTCCGCCATAAAACATTCAGTGAATATAAAGGAGGAAGGCAAAAAACGCCGCCGGAGCTTTCAGAGCAATTTCCTTATATTCGAGAGCTGCTTGATGCTTACGGAATTTCCAGGTATGAGCTGGAAAACTATGAAGCAGATGATATTATCGGCACATTGTCGCTTCAAGCTGAAAAAGACGGTTATGAAGTAAAAGTCATTTCCGGAGACAAGGATTTGACACAGCTTAGTTCAGATGCTGTAACTGTCAGCATAACCAGAAAAGGCATAACGGATATCGAGGAATATACACCAGCTCATATTGAAGAAAAGTATGGAATTACTGCTGAACGCATTATTGATATGAAAGGCCTTATGGGGGATAGTTCAGATAATATTCCTGGAGTGCCGGGAGTTGGTGAAAAGACGGCGCTTAAATTGCTGAAGGAATTTGGAACCCTTGAAGAGTTATTGGATTCAATCGACAAGGTCAGCGGAAAAAAGCTGAAGGAAAAGCTGGAAGAGTTCAAGGAGCAAGCCTTGATGAGCAAAGAGCTTGCAACGATCACAAGAGAGGCACCAGTAGAAGTAAAAATTGATGATGTAGAGTACGAAGGGTATGAAAAGGAGAAAGTTATTGGCATTTTTAAAGAGCTCGGCTTTAACTCTTTACTTGAAAAGCTTGGCGGCGATTTAGAAGCAGTGGAAGAGAATCTCGAAGAAATCGAATTTACGATTGCAGAAGAAATTAACGAAGAGATTTTTTCAGAAGAAAATGCATTTTATGTTGAAGTCCTTGAAGATAATTATCATTATGCGGATATCATTGGTTTTTCTATTGCCAATGAAAAGGGTAATTTTTTTATTGCTAAAGATAAAGCTCTTGAGTCGGAAGTATTTCAAAAGTGGGCTGAGGATGACACAAAAAAGAAAACGGTGTATGACGCAAAACGGTCTGAAGTTTCCCTTCGCCATCACGGCATCCATCTAAAAGGCGCAGATTTTGACCTATATATTGCCTCATATTTGATTAATCCTTCCCAAACAATTGAAGACATTGCATCAGTTGCTAAAAATCATGGGTATCCTGCCGTTCAATCTGATGAAGCGTTTTATGGAAAGGGAGCCAAGAGAAGAATACCGGAAGAAAAGGAACTTGCGGGGCATTTGGCCAGGAAGGCTGCAGCATTGATGGCGTTAAAGGAAAAACTGGATAGCGAACTGAAAGAAAACCAGCAGGCAGAGCTATTTTATGATCTGGAAATGCCATTATCCTTGATTTTAGCTGACATGGAATCATTTGGGATTAAGGTTGATCTTGAGCGGCTGAAAACTATGGGACAAGATCTGCTTTCGAAATTGGATGAAATCGAAAAACGAATACACGAGCTTGCAGGGGAGGCCTTTAACATTAATTCTCCAAAGCAGCTGGGCGTGATTCTTTTTGAAAAATTGGGACTGCCTGTTATTAAGAAAACAAAAACAGGATACTCAACTTCCGCTGATGTCCTTGAAAAGCTGGAAAGTGAACATGAAATTATCCGGGATATCCTGCATTACCGCCAGCTTGGCAAGCTGCAATCCACATATATCGAGGGATTGCTGAAGGTTGTGAATAAGGAAACAGGCAAGGTCCATACAAGGTTTAATCAGGCTCTTACGCAAACAGGCAGATTAAGCTCTACAGATCCGAACCTGCAAAACATCCCGATACGCCTGGAAGAAGGAAGGAAAATTAGGCAGGCCTTCGTTCCTTCAGAAAAGGGCTGGGTCATTTTTGCAGCAGACTATTCGCAAATTGAGCTGCGAGTACTAGCGCATATTGCAAACGATGAAAAGCTTATTGAAGCGTTTAATGAAGATATGGACATTCACACAAAGACAGCGATGGAGGTATTCCATGTCAGTGGTGATGAAGTTACGTCCAATATGCGCCGCCACGCAAAGGCCGTTAACTTTGGGATCGTATATGGAATAAGCGATTATGGCCTTTCACAAAGCCTCGGCATCACCCGGAAGGAAGCCGGGAAATTTATTGACCGCTACCTGGAAAGTTATCCAGGGGTAAAGCAATATATGGACGATATCATACACGAAGCCAAGCAAAAGGGATATGTATCAACCCTCCTCCACAGAAGAAGGTACTTGCCTGAAATCACCAGCCGCAACTTTAACCTGCGAAGCTTTGCAGAGCGGACGGCAATGAACACACCAATTCAGGGTAGCGCTGCAGATATTATTAAAAAAGCAATGATTGACATGGCAGACCGTCTGCTTGAAGAAGGTATTAGTGCGCGCTTATTGCTGCAGGTCCACGATGAATTGATCTTTGAAGCACCGGAAGAAGAAATAGAAACCCTTAAAAAGATCGTGCCTGAAGTAATGGAAAATGCTGTCGAGCTGAAGGTTCCATTGAAGGTTGATTACTCTTATGGCCCGACATGGTTTGATGCAAAATAATTTTTATTAAGTTTTAGGACTGCCATAGAGGTTTCCATCTAAAATTTTTTGTTTTAACAGAACATACTTATAATGCGCACTGCGCTTTACGAAATGGAGGGATTTATATGCCTGAACTTCCTGAGGTTGAAACGGTCAGAAGGACACTCCAGGAATTGGTGGTTAATAGAACAATTGCCCATGTATCTGTTTTCTGGCCAAAAATGGTTAAGCATCCGGACGAAGTCTCCCAATTTCAGGATGCTTTAGCCGGTCAAACCTTCCGGGAAATAGGCAGGAGAGGCAAGTTTTTGATTCTGTATACAGAGCATTACGCGCTTGTATCCCATTTAAGAATGGAAGGAAGATACGGGCTTTTTTCGAAGGACGAGCCCGTTGAAAAACATACGCACGTCATATTTCATTTTACAGATGGAACTGAGCTTCGCTATAAAGACGTCCGCAAGTTCGGGACGATGCACTTATATGCAAAAGGGGATGAATTGAGCACCCTCCCACTGTCACATCTGGGACCGGAGCCATTTGCCGAAGATTTCACAGCAGATGAGCTCGCTGCAAGGCTGGCAAAGACGACTAGAAATATCAAAACTGTGCTTCTTGATCAGAAAACAATCGTCGGTCTTGGGAATATTTATGTCGATGAAGCTTTATTCCGTTCCCGTATACATCCCGAAAGGCTGGCAAACAGCTTATCGAGAGTTGAATTGGAGACTCTCCACAAGGAGATTGCCGACACTCTTAATGAAGCGGTAGAAAAGGGCGGGAGCACGATTCGCTCCTATGTAAACTCGCAAGGGCAGATCGGCATGTTTCAGCTGGAGCTTTATGTATATGGCCGAAAAGGGGAAGAGTGTAAAGTCTGCGGAAATACTTTAGAAAGGATTGTGACAGGAGGCCGGGGAACGGTCTTTTGCCCAGCCTGCCAAAAAAAAGAATAGAACTCTAGCCTGATATTAACAAATGAGCAGAATGGGCGGACTGTCTGCTTCGCGGTATTGCTCCGGTGCCTGCCCCTGGAGGTCACAACCTAACCCTCCCATAAAGGTAAAGACCACCTTTCTTTGAGGCTCGTCTTTTGCTTGTCAGGGAGTGAGCAATATGGAAAGCGTCAAAAATTAGCAGGAACAAGCGGGCTTGCTTGTTCCTGAGGCGCTTACGCATTTCTAATAACATTGGATGGGCTTCTTCCATATACTATCGTAGCGATTGACAGGAAGGAGCTCTATTCAATGGTGCATGCAATCTCACTTTTAATACTTGCTTTTGCTGTCAGTCTTGACAGTTTTAGTGTCGGTTTAACATATGGGTTGAGAAAAATGAATATACCATTTAAATCGATCAGCATAATCGCTTGCTGTTCAGCAATTACGTTAATGGCTGCGATGACAATTGGCCATCTTATAGAGGCCTTTTTATCGCCGGCTTTTGCTGAAAGTATGGGAGGAATCATTCTTATCATTTTAGGTGCCTGGGTCCTTTATCAATTTTTCAGGCCTGAAAAGGTTAAGGATGTTATGCCTCACGAAAAAACAATTGTAAATTTTGAAATTAAATCACTGGGCCTTGTCATAAATATCCTGAAAAAGCCAATGTCAGCCGATTTTGATAAATCAGGTGCCATTACCGGTGTTGAAGCCTTCATGCTGGGGATTGCTTTATCCCTGGATGCGTTTGGAGCCGGAATTGGTGCAGCCATGCTTGGGTATTCGCCATATTACCTGGCTTTGACAGTTGCCTTAATGAGCTCTTTGTTTGTGTTTATGGGAATGCAGGTGGGATCTCTTTTTTCAAAGTGTGGATGGGTTCATAAATTCTCATTCATCCCCGGTATTATTTTAATCGTAATTGGCATCTGGAAAATTTAAAAACCTCTTGAAAGGAACAAGCTATGTCATTAACTGTAGGACTAACAGGTGGTATTGCAAGCGGTAAAAGCACCGTTTCTGCCATCTTAATCGAAAAAGGCATCACTGTAATTGACGCAGATGTGGAAGCCAGATTAGCTGTTGAAAAAGGAGAGGAAGCATACAAGGAAATTATCCGTCACTTCGGGAATCTTATTCTGCTTGAGAATGGCTCAATAGATCGTGGAAAGCTTGGCTCCATCATTTTTCATGATGAGAGGGAGCGGATGAAATTAAATAGCATTGTCCATCCCGCTGTCCGCAAAAGAATGATGGCAAAGAAAGAAGAAGCAATCAGGAGAAATGAAAAATTGGTGATCCTTGATATTCCCCTGTTATTTGAGAGTAAGTTAACATATATGGCTGATAAGACTTTATTGGTATATGTGAATGAGGAAACCCAGCTCCAGAGGCTCATGGCCAGAAATCAGCTTTCAAGGGATGAAGCCATCGCGAGGATCCGCTCACAAATGCCTTTAAAAGATAAAAAGGTCCTGGCGGATGCTGTGATCGACAATAACGGAAGCATTGAAGAAACTGAGAAACAATTATGGGATATTTTAAAAAGCTGGAACATTATTTAAGGGCCTGAAAAGGCTCTTTTTCGTTATACAGTAAGCTTAATAGTATGACAAAATAAAAATATATGGCTAATTTTTTTAGGCTAAAATATGATAATATAAGGCATGAATTAGGCTTTTACTAGATAAAAACATTTCAGAATTGTTAAACATTAAAAAATCCGCATTTTAATCATCACAAATGACTATTAATATGTTATACTAATTACATCTTAGGGTAATAAAAGTATAACATTAATGCGGAAGGGGCCGTAACATGAAGGCGAGAATAGCGATTAACGGTTTTGGAAGAATTGGACGTATGGTTTTTAGAAAAGCCATCCTGGAAGATAATCTTGAAGTTGTTGCCATAAATGCAAGTTATCCTGCAGAAACCTTGGCGCACTTAATTAAATATGATACAAACCATGGGCAATTCGAAGGAAGTGTTGTCCCTGAAAACAATGCCATTGTTGTAAACGGCAAAAGAGTTCAGCTTGTCAGCAACCGTAATCCCGAGGAGCTTCCTTGGAGAGAAATGAACATCGATATCGTAATTGAGGCAACTGGGAAATTCAATTCACGCGATAAAGCAAGTCTTCACCTTGAAGCTGGAGCTAAAAAGGTTATTCTTACTGCGCCTGGAAAGAATGAAGATGTTACGATTGTTATGGGCGTAAATGAAAGCGCATTAGATATAAATGAGCATGATGTCATTTCAAATGCTTCATGTACCACGAACTGCCTGGCACCTGTTGCAAAGGTTCTAGATGAGCAATTTGGCATTGAAAATGGACTTATGACAACAGTTCATGCATATACAAATGACCAAAAGAATATTGATAACCCGCACAAGGATCTTCGCCGCGCACGTGCTTGCGGCCAGTCCATCATTCCAACGTCAACAGGAGCTGCCAAGGCTTTGTCACTTGTATTGCCTCATTTAAAAGGCAAATTGCATGGTATGGCATTGCGTGTTCCAACACCAAACGTATCCTTAGTGGATTTGGTGGTAGACCTTAAGCGTGATGTTACAATGGAAGAAGTTAATTCAGCTTTTGAGACTGCTTCACAAGGATCGCTGAACGGTATTCTTGATATTACAGATGAGCCATTGGTTTCAATTGATTTTAATACAAATGAACATTCAGCCATTATCGATGGATTATCCACAATGGTAATTGGCACAAATAAAGTGAAAGTATTGGCATGGTATGATAATGAATGGGGCTATTCATGCCGGGTTGTCGACTTAACTAAATATGTAGCCCAAGAGCTTTTCCAAGCTTCTGCTGTAAAAGTTGGTTAAACAATAGCAATCTCTTTTTTTAAAATAATTACCCATACCCTTTATGCCTGCCCACCTCGGCAGGCTATTTTTGTTTTGGAAAACTTCTGTCAAAAACGATTATTTACATTCGAAGCCGACGGACGAACCTATATTATAAATTTGCGAAAAAAATGTAGAACAATGTGTTGCAAAAAGAAAACAAACGAAGTATACTAATCCTCGTGAACTTCTCCGAGTTTTGGTACGGTAGCTACTTAAAGGGTTAGGACCTCTCTGGACTAACTTTCCCCCGTGGTAGTTATAGGCCAGTCTAAATCTGGAAATTCATTAATTAATAGCTTCATAAAAGTTTAAAGGGGGAAATTTGAATATGGAAACTATGGGTCGTCACGTTATCTCAGAACTTTGGGGATGCGATTTTGAAAAGTTAAATGATATGGATTTTATTGAGCAGACATTCGTAAATGCAGCATTAAAATCAGGTGCTGAAATTCGCGAGGTTGCATTCCACAAGTTTGCGCCGCAGGGTGTAAGCGGAGTTGTCATAATCTCTGAATCACACTTAACTATTCACAGCTTCCCGGAGCATGGCTATGCCAGCATTGATGTATATACGTGTGGAGATCTTGACCCTAACATCGCTGCAGACTTTATTGCAGAATCGTTAGGAGCTCAAACGCGTGAGAATATCGAGATTCCTCGCGGTATGGGTCCAGTTCAAGTTAAACAAGCTCAAGTACTTTAATAACTGAATGATAATCGGCAAATCCAGAGGTGTATACATTACACCTCTTTTTATTTTGTAAAAAACGATCTTGATTACCCTGGCTTAGCCATTAGGGTTTCCTTGCAAAAAATAGTACAATAGGAATACATACAAAAATTTACGGAGGAAAGAGGATGTCTATTTTTCGGCAGCTTGCCAATCGCTATAAAAAACAGTGTGAAACACATGAAAATCATTCCGACCCTGAGCTGGCAACGAGATATTATAGAACGAACACCGCCCAAATAATGCAATCAATTGAGGAACTGTTCAAAGCGGATCACAATGTGCATATTGTCAGCACTTCAAAAGAACATGGCGAGATTGCAGCAGAGATAAAGAAAGACAAAACCTTTTTTGCCATTGTAACTGTTGTTACTGTTAAGCCATTTGAAACTGCAGTAGACATTAATCTATCGACAGAGCAATCCTCTTTGTCTGGCGTTCACCCTATTCTTAAGAGAGAGGTGCTTTCAATTTACAAAAAGATAAATAAAAAACATGATTTTCTTGGGACTGCAAGAAACGCAGACAAATAGTTGCACTTGTACTGTCTCCCCCTTTTTTATAAGATAAGAGTAACAAAGAAAATCGGAATAGAACCCAAGGAGCTTAAGCCCTCTTAATATATAAATGGATTCGGAGCTGATTGTATGAGATGCCCTTCATGCCAAAATAATAATACCCGCGTTCTCGATTCACGCCCTGTCGATGATAGCAGGTCTATCCGCCGCAGAAGGGAATGTGAAAAATGCGGATACCGGTTCACTACTTTTGAAAAAGTTGAAGAAATTCCTCTTATCGTTGTTAAAAAAGAAGGAACCAGAGAAGAGTTCAGCCGTGAAAAAATATTGCGCGGCCTTATTAAAGCATGCGAAAAACGGCCAGTTGCACTTAAGGATCTTGAGGAAATTACCTTTGAAGTGGAGAAGGAGCTTAGAAGCAACGGAGTTTCTGAAATAAAGAGCGATGAAATTGGTGAAATGGTCATGGACAGGCTTGCGAAAGTGGATGATGTGGCATACGTACGTTTCGCCTCTGTCTACAGGCAATTCAAAGATATTAACGTTTTTATTGATGAACTAAAGGAATTAATAAAAAAAGAACAATCATAATCGAATCAGGCATAGTTTGACTGCATCCCTGATTCTGGCTGAATAGGACGACGGGCTGAAGGATATTCTTTGGCTCTTTTTTTGCGGCATATGTGCTGGAAGGGATTTTTCTGGGACTTTATATTAAGGATGAAAACCCATCAGGTTAAGGGGATATGGTAGTTAATCGAGCGGAATAACGCCGAAAACCCATCAGGTTAAGGGGATATGGTAGTTAAT